>CALHCC010000023.1 GCA_937930675.1 uncultured Flavobacteriaceae bacterium | reverse complement strand
TATTTGCCTTACCCTCTATAGGTTTCACAATATCCATTGTGATATCGTGGTAACTCTTTTCCCCTAAAACTAAAGGTTCTCTAATGGGTGCTTCGTAATGAGACGACATATAATTAATTTTAAATTTTAGTTATTCCTTTTAAGCTTCGTTTGTATTTCTAATCTTCGTTTGATAAACTACATTGTTATCTGTTCCTATGAACTCTAACAATCTGTAAGCACGTTTATCTTCACGTAACGTAGTTACTTCGTCCTCAGAATTGTTGATATCTCCAAACTTGATAGATCCAGTAGCACATGCACTAGAACAAGCCGTAGAGAATTCGTTAGGATCAATAGTTCTACCTTCGTTCTTAGCCTGTAAAATAGTAGCTTGTGTCATTTGAATACACATAGAACATTTTTCCATAACTCCTCTAGAACGTACAGTAACGTCTGGGTTTAATACCATTTTACCTAAGTTATCATTCATATTGAAATCAAACTCATCGTTGTTGTTGTATTTAAACCAGTTAAAACGACGAACTCTATAAGGACAGTTGTTTGCACAATAACGAGTACCTACACATCTGTTGTATGCCATTTGGTTTTGACCTTGACGACCGTGAGAAGTTGCAGCCACAGGACATACCGTTTCACAAGGTGCATGGTTACAATGTTGACACATTACCGGTTGGAATGCTACTTGAGGGTTTACTGTTTCTGGAGTTTCTAACGCTTCGTAAACAGCTGCATCGTCTATAGAAGAAGCTTGGTTAATTGGCTTATTTGAAGATCCTGCATCTCCTTCAGAAGTATAGTATCTATCAATACGTAACCAGTGCATATCCCTACCTACACGTACTTCGTGCTTACCTACAACAGGTACATTGTTTTCTGCATGACATGCAATGACACAAGATCCACATCCTGTACAAGATGTTAAATCTATGTTTAAATTAAAGTGATGACCTACAGATCTATCATGGTCTTCCCACAAATCAACCGTAGTTACATCTACTTCTTCGTGCTTTAAAGAAACCTCTGGTCTTGGATTCCACTCTTCAGCGTGACCATGGTTGTATTCTTCTAAACTTGTTTCTCTTAAAATATCGTGACGTCCAGCAATAGTGTGCTGCAATTGCTCACACGCAAATAAGTGTTCACCTCCTGCATTCGCAACAGTAGCTATTTGAGTTCCTCCAAAAGCAACGGCAAAAGCATTTACACCTACTTTCATTTCCTCTTTTAAAGCTTTGGTTTTACCATAACCGTAAGATAATCCTATGGTTCCTGGAGCTTGACCTGGTTGTATTAATACAGGTACATTGTCTAAAACAACACCTTTTACAGTAATGCTTGCGTATTGACCGTTAATAGCACCATTGTCTTGTACTGGGTTTGTAAACCCTAAAGCATCTGCATCTGCTTGAGAAACTAATAAGTAGTTGTCCCATGCAGCTCTTGTTAACGGATCTGGCAACTCTTGTAACCAAGGGTTGTTTGCTTGTTGTCCGTCTCCTAAAGCAATTGAAGAATACAATGTTAATTCAAAAGCTCCAGTTTTTACAGACGATTTTAACGTACTAGCAGCGGCAGTTATATCTATTTCTTTTGCTGATAAAGCAGTAGCTTCTACCTTAGCAAAACCATCATGCAACGTTTTATTCCATGACTTGTCTCCTACTACATTTGATTTAGCATACGCAGATAAATAATCGTAATAAGATACGGATTGACCTGTCCACGCTAATAAACAATCTTGAAATTGTTTGGTATCAAACAAAGGTTTGATTGTAGGTTGTGTTAAACTATATTGATTTGCCGTAATCTTTACATCTCCCCAAGCTTCTAAATAACTTGGTGTTGGTAGAGCATACTGAACTTCGTTTAACGTTTCATCTTCTTTAGAAGAGAAACCAACCGTTAATTTTGTTTTTTGCAATCCTGCTTTAAAATCAGCAGCATTCGCTAATGTATAAACAGGGTTTGTATTATAAGTAATTAAAGCTCCAACTTTACCTGCTTTTAATTCCACTACTAAACTAGCAACCTCTGCATCGTTTCCTTTTCTTACATACTTAATATTGGTAGTATCTAATATTTCAGAACTTAAAAAATTATTAATTGCTAAGGCAATTAACTGAGCATTTTTATCTTGAATTCCAGTAACAACAACTGCTTTACTACCTGCCTTCTTTAATTGAACAGCAGCTTTTTTAATAGCAGCATCTTCTGGAGTTTTTTTAGAAGGTAAACTTTGACCTGTTACCGCGTTGTATAAGTTAATTAACGCATAAGATTGTTCTGATGGCTTTAAAACAATACGTTTATCTGCATTTGCTCCTGTTAAAGAGTAGTTTGCTTCTACTTGGATATGACGAGAAAACTTTCCTGCTTTTACATCTCTACCCGCAGCGTAAGCAGCTTCAAAACCTCCACCTTGCCAATCTCCTAAGAAATCTGCACCTATAGAAACAATTGTTTTTGCATCTTCTAATTTGTAATTAGGCAACGCTCTCTCTCCATATGTTTCCTCAAAAGCATCCAAAGCTGCTGACTCAGAAACAGCATCATATACTACATGAGAAACATTACTGTATTTTGCTGAAAATTCTGCAATTAAAGCTTCTGTAGATGGACTTGCCAATGTACCTGTTAAGAAAACTATTTTCTCTCCAGATTCAGAAATACTCTTTAATTGAGCTGTTATTTTTGCATTTACATCCGACCAAGAAGCTGTGTTTCCTTTTACCTTAGGTCCTTTTAATCGTAAACTATCGTATAATGATAATACCGAAGCATTTACACGAGCATTGGTAGTTCCTTTTGCTTCTTTGTTTGGTAAAACAAAGATAGGACGACCTTCTTTTGTTTTTACTAACACATTTGCAAAGTCAAACCCATCTGCAATCGTAGATGCATAGTAATTTGCAATCCCTGGAGTTAACTCCTCTGGCTTTACTACGTAAGGTACCGATTTAATTACCGGCCCCTCACAAGCTGCTAAAGAAGCAGCTGCTGTTGTAAATCCAACATACTTTAAAAAATCACGTCTTGTTGTGTTAGACGATTCTAAAGTTTCTTTATCACCTAAAAACGACTCTGGAGCTTGTCCTTCGTTAAATTCGTTTTGTTCAAGCGAAGCAACAATAGAACTATTTTTATTTAGTTCTTCAACACTTTTCCAGTATTTTTTGTTTGATGCCATGTTTATTTGTTTTTCTATAGTTGATGCTAACTAAAAACTTAGCTTAAATTCTTTAATCTTAGTAGTGACACTTACCACATTCTTTACCTCCTAATTGAGCAATGGTTACTTTGTCCACTCCATATTTTTGAGATAATTGTTCGTGTATCTTTTTATAGTATCCATTACCTTTAATATTCACCTCTGTTTCTTTGTGACAGTCAATACACCATCCCATTGTTAAAGGAGAATATTGATACAATTCTTCCATTTCTTCTACAGGTCCGTGACATTTTTGACATTTAACACCTGCTACTGTTACGTGCTGAGAGTGATTAAAATACGCGAAATCTGGTAAGTTATGAATACGAACCCATTTTACTGGCTTTGTTTCTCCTGTGTACTTTAAGTTTTCTGCATCCCAACCTGCTGCATCGTAAATTTTTTGAATTTCTTTGTCTAACTGAGCTTTTTCTAAGACTCTTCCTTCTCCTAAATTTACTTTAGTTCCTTCTGCTACTTCTGAAATGTTTTTATGACAGTTCATACAAACATTGACAGACGGAATTCCTGAAGTTTTAGAATGTTTTGCAGATGAGTGACAGTATTGACAATCAATCTTATTATCTCCTGCATGTATTTTATGAGAAAATGCAATAGGCTGAACAGGTTGATAATCTTGATCTACCCCTACAGACATTAAGGTTCCAAAACCAAAATAAACTCCTAAAAACACTAAGATAATTACCGATGCAATTTTTAAGAAACCATTATTACTTTTAAAGAAAACCCATCCAATTAAAGCTAATAAAATCAAAACAACCACAACAGTAGCTACTTTAGATAAAATATCTCCTGACGAAGCATCTACTTCTTCTACTTGTGCAACTGCAGCTACGGCTCCCGCTTTTTTAACATCACCTAAAGTGGTATAAGCAACAATATCTTCAATTTGCTTGTCTGTTAAAAACTCAAAAACACTCATGGCAACACCTCCATACTCTTCATAAATTGCCTTTGCATCTGCATCTCCAGAAGCTCTTAGCTTGTTGTTGTTTTTAATCCATGCTTTTAGCCAATCCATTTCACGACGTTCTGCTACTTTGTACAAAGCAGGTCCCGTTGCTTTTTTGTTTAGCTTGTGACAAGAAGCACAATGCATATTAAACAATGCTTTTCCTGCTTTTGCTTGCTCTTCTGATGGCGTATCTTGTGCAGATAAACTCAAAGAAAAAGAGAAGAAAAGCACTAGACTTAACTTTAAAACACTAGATAATTTTCTGTGTAATTTAACGATTTTCATACAGTTGTATAATAAGTTTTACGTTTGTTCTATTGTAAAAAACGGATAGAAATATGATTTCTCGCATCTTTTTACGTAGCCACAAAAGTAATATTATGGTTCGAATTGGAGAACAGATATTTGTTTGAAAAAAATAATTTATACAAATTCTAAATAAAGAATGATTTTAACTTAGTTTTTGTATTTTTGTGAAAAATAAAAGCCTTTTTTAATGATCAATATCAACTTTTTACTTGGACTTATGTTAACTGTTTTTTTTAGCACCCACCATACTTTAAAAGCACAAGAAAAACCAAAAGAACTATCTAGATTTATTAAAAAAAAACAACAATATAATAAAAATTCTAAATCTGGGTTTAGTGTTATTCTATACAATGGAAATGAAACTAAAGCTTTAAAGATTTATAAACAATTTAAAAAAGACTTTAAGGAGATTAATATAAAACTTACATATGTAAGTCCCGATTGGAAAGTGATTACTCCTGCTTACAAATCGAAATTAGAAGCAGAAAAAATTTCTCTTTTCATTCAAGAAAAATACCCCAACGCTAAAGTATTGTAGCTCTATTTTTTTATCACATTGTTTATTTGTTTAAACATCTTAACCATTAAATAACTTAACTTTTTAAAATATGTAAAATCAGATTTTAAAAATAACATAATAAGCTAGTCATTTTTAAACTATCTAAAAAAGAGGCATTATGTAAAACCATAATGCCTCTTTTTATATCATCAAAAACTAAATTTTAGTTTTCTAGTACCCTTAAAAGTTTGTACGAGTACATTGTTTTTTGTTAAATCGTTGATTTACACAAACAACTTAACGGTTAAACAATTCAATTACAGAACTACTTATCTAATTAACTTTTTGTACTTAATTCGTTTCGGAATTCCATCTCCCCCCAAACGCTTCACTTTATTTTCTTCGTACTCAGAAAAAGATCCTTCAAAAAAGTATACTTGAGAATCTCCTTCAAACGCTAAAATATGTGTACAAATTCTATCTAAAAACCAACGGTCGTGAGAAATTACCACAGCACATCCTGCAAAATTCTCTAATCCTTCCTCTAAGGCTCTTAGTGTATTTACATCCAAATCGTTGGTAGGTTCATCCAGCAACAATACATTTCCTTCTTCTTTTAACGTCATGGCCAAGTGCAAACGGTTACGCTCTCCTCCTGACAATAATGATACTTTTTTATTTTGTTCTGAACCACTAAAGTTAAAACGAGATAAGTAAGCTCTAGAATTTACCATTTTACCCCCCATCATCACCAACTCTTGACCGTCTGAAAAGTTTTCCCAAATTGATTTTTCAGGATCTATGTCTGAATGATTTTGATCTACATAGGCTATTTTAGCCGTTTCCCCCACAATAAACTCACCATTGTCCGGAGTTTGCTCATCCATAATCATCCTAAAAATAGTAGATTTTCCTGCTCCGTTAGGTCCAATAATTCCTACAATACCGTTTTGAGGTAAGTTAAATTCTAAATTATCATACAGCAACTTATCTCCAAAAGCTTTGGCTACTCCTTTGGCTTCGATGACATTGGTTCCTAAACGAGGTCCGTTAGGAATGTAAATTTCTAATTTTTCTTCGATTTGTTTCTGATCTTGATTCATCAACTTATCGTAGTTCTTTAAACGTGCTTTCGACTTTGCTTGACGTCCTTTGGCTCCTTGACGAACCCAATCTAACTCTCGTTCTAAAGTTTTTTGCCTTTTAGAAGCTGTTTTTTCTTCCTGCTTTAAACGTTGTCCTTTTTGATCTAACCAAGATGAGTAATTTCCTTTCCATGGAATTCCTTCTCCTCTATCTAATTCTAAAATCCATCCTGCAACGTTGTCTAAGAAATATCTATCGTGCGTAATGGCTATCACTGTTCCTTTGTATTGTGCCAAATGATGCTCTAACCAGTGTACCGATTCTGCATCTAAATGGTTGGTAGGTTCGTCTAATAATAACACATCTGGCTCTTGTAACAATAGTCTACACAAAGCAACACGTCTTCTTTCTCCTCCCGATAAGTTTTTAATTGGCGTATCTCCCTCTGGTGTACGCAAAGCATCCATGGCTATCTCTAACTTAGTGTCTAATTCCCAAGCATTGGAAGCATCTATTTTATCTTGTAATTCTGCCTGACGAGCCATTAACTGATCCATTTTATCGGCATCAGAATACACCTCTTCTAAACCAAACAAGTCGTTAATTTTATTGTATTCTTCTAAAACAGCTACTGTCTCTGCAGCTCCTTCTTTACAATATCCATCACTGTTTTGTCATCATCCAATTGAGGTTCTTGCTCTAAATACCCTACCGAATATCCGTCTAAAAAAGTAATATCCCCTTGATAATTCTTTTCTACCCCTGCAATAATCTTCATTAAAGTAGATTTACCAGAACCATTTAATCCTAAAATTCCAATTTTAGCTCCGTAAAAAAAACTTAAATGAATATTTTTTAATACTTGTTTTCCTGTAGATTGATAGGTTTTACTCAATCCGGACATAGAAAAAATTACTTTTTTATCGTCTGACATGTTATTTTATTTGTTTTTAGAATCACAAAAATAGTTCTTTTTTGATGAAAGTATCAAGACAAATAAGACAATGGCTTTTTTGAAAGATATACAACCGTTTCTTTAATCCAATACCCCCATCAACCCTTGCTGGTAGTCCATAAAAGCTTGTAGGGTTTCTTTTCTTGTATTCATTACAAAAGGTCCTTCCATTACTACGGGTTCTTGTATCGGCTCTCCAGATAGCACTAACAATTTAGAAGCTTTGGTTGCTTTTACTACAAACCCATCTCCATCATTATGAAAAGTAAGCATGGCTGTTTTTCCATAAGACAAGACTTCTGACTCATTAACCAACACTTCTCCTTTTATTAGGTAAGCTAAAGCATCGTGTGTATTGGGTATATCAACAACTACTTCCCCACCTTCATCAACATCTAACCAAAAAGCATTTACAGGAGTCTGTGTTTCTATCACTCCTTTCTTCCCTTTTTGCTCACCTGCAATAATTGTTAACAATGCTTTATCCATCGTTATTTTTTCCATTTGCTCAATATTTGCTTGCTGGTAATTAGGTTCCATCATTTTTCTATGAGCAGGTAAATTTAACCACAGTTGTATTCCTTCTAATTCTCCTCCTTTTTCTATAAACTCTGGTGTTGGGCCTTCTGCATGTAAAATTCCTTTTCCAGAAGTAATCCATTGTACTCCTCCCTCTTTTATTATTTGCACATTCCCTAAAGAGTCTCTATGTTTTTGTTCTCCTTGAATTAAAAAAGTAATCGGTTCAAAACCCCTATGCGGATGAGTTCCCAAATCAAAAGGATTATTTTGCTTATTTATTGGATAGGGCCCGTAATGATGTAGTAATAAAAACGGATCTGCTCTTGGAATGTTTTTACTTGGAATAGGCTGACGCAATTCTATAGGTCCCATCATCGTAAATGGAGAATTGCTTGTGTTTCTAACTGTATTGTACTTCATCTCTTTTAACCTCTTATTTTATCTAAAAGTGTATTTAACAATGTTTGTTCTTCTGATGTTAATTTTGTTATTTTCTGATGTAAAATTTCAAGAGATACATTTTCTAACAAATCTAGTCCTCTAACGGTAATAGAAACGTACACAGCTCGTCTATCATGTTCACATCGTACTCTTTCTATTAACTTTTTAGCACATAGTTTATCCGTTAATCGAGTGGTGTTAGGAGATTTTTCTAACATCCTATCCTTCACAACGTTCATAGTAATTGGCTCCTTAGCCCCTCTTAATATCCTTAGAATATTGTACTGAGCACTAGAAATACCATAAGGCTTTAACGTAGTTTCACTTAAACTGGCTAAAAAATTTGCTGTATAGCGAATATTTAGCATCGTTTTTATTTCTTGAGATGGAAAACTTGTACCCACCTCTGCTGAAAAATCTCCCATGTGAAAAATAGTTATTTTAAATACTCTTCAACTTTACTTGTAAAATACTTCTTTCCTAAAAAGAAAGAAGCCAAGACCAAGAACATTCCTATAAGAGCTGCTGCTTGTTCTCCATCTTTAGCAATAACATGAGCACTAAAAGCCAGCAACACATCAAAAAACAAAGCAGAATACACCCAATCTTTAATACTTGATGTCTTTTGAGTTAACAAAACGATCACAGCAATTATTTTTAACACGGCTAGCGGATAAATTAAGTACAAAGGATATCCTAACTTTACAAACTCAGACGATACATGTTCGTAATTAAAAAAATACATTCCTGCCGAAAAAAGAAACAAAGCACTTGCCAAACCTGTAACTACCCAGTAGGCTACTTTTATTGTTTTCATCATCATTCATTTTAGTTGATAGTGTAAATATAACACATTTTATTTACCGTGGTAAATAAAAACTGGGTAATAAAAAAATCGCCTCTATATTTATGAAATCTTAGCTTTAAAAAAAGATGGGTTTTGTACATTTGACATCGAAAAATTCATCTACATGGACATCAAATTCAACAAAAACGAAGATCACAATAAACTTAGTGTTTCTGATTTAAAAAAGAAACTCATAAAAGTAAAACTGGGAGGTGGTTTAAAAAGAATAGAAAAGATTCATGGCAAAGGAAAATTAACTGCCAGAGAACGTATTGACTATTTGTTTGATAAAAACAAAGATGCTATTGAAATTGGTGCTTTTGTAGGAGATAAAATGTATAAAGAGCATGGAGGGTGTCCTTCTGGAGGGGTGATTGTTAAAATAGGATACATCAGCGGTAAGCAATGTATTGTAGTAGCCAATGATGCTACTGTAAAAGCAGGTGCTTGGTTTCCTATTACTAGCAAAAAAAACTTACGAGCTCAAGAAATTGCCATGGAAAATAGGCTCCCTATTATTTACTTAGTAGATAGTGCTGGTGTTTATCTTCCTTTGCAAGATGAAGTTTTTCCTGACAAAGAACATTTTGGTAAAATTTTTAGAAACAATGCTAAAATGAGTAGCATGGGCATTACACAAATTTCTGCTGTTATGGGGAGCTGTGTTGCTGGTGGTGCTTACCTGCCTATTATGAGTGATGAAGCATTGATTGTAGACAAAACAGGAAGCATTTTTTTAGCAGGTAGCTACCTAGTAAAAGCAGCCATTGGAGAAAGTATTGATAACGAAACTTTAGGCGGTGCTACTACACATTGCGAAATATCTGGAGTGACCGATTACAAATCTAAAGATGACAAAGATTGTTTAGATACTATTAAAAACATTGTAGACAAAATAGGAGATTTTAACAAAGCGGGGTATAATAAAAAAGAAGCTATTCCTCCAAAGAAAAACCCCGAAGAAATTTACGGTATTTTACCTAAATCCCGTTCTGAGCAGTATGACATGAACGAAATCATCCATCGTTTGGTAGATAATTCAGAATTTGAACCCTACAAAGAACATTACGGAGAAAGCATTATTTGTGGATATGCTCGTATTGAAGGGTGGGCTGTTGGAATTGTAGCCAATCAAAGACAAGTTATAAAAAATAAGAAAGGAGAAATGCAGTTTGGCGGCGTTATTTATTCAGACTCTGCGGACAAAGCTACTCGTTTTATAGCCAATTGCAATCAAAAGAAAATTCCTTTGGTGTTTTTACAAGATGTTACTGGTTTTATGGTAGGTAGTAAAAGTGAGCACGGAGGAATTATTAAAGACGGAGCTAAATTAGTAAATGCAGTTGCTAATTCTGTGGTTCCAAAATTTACGGTTGTTGTTGGAAATTCTTACGGAGCTGGTAATTATGCCATGTGTGGAAAAGCTTTTGATCCTCGATTAATTTTTGCATGGCCATCTGCAAGATTAGCTGTGATGGGAGGAGCACAAGCCGCAAAAGTACTCGCTCAAATAGAAGAAGCTACGTTAAAACGAAAAGGTGAAGAGATTACTACAGAAAGACATAATGAAATTTTAAAAAGCATAGAACAGAAATACGATGAACAGACTTCTCCTTATTACGCAGCGGCTCGTTTATGGACAGATGCTGTAATTGACCCTTTAGAAACTCGAACATGGATTAATATGGGAATAGAAGCTGCCAATCATGCTCCTATAGAAACTCCATTTAATTTAGGAGTAATACAAGTTTAATAGTTGGTAGTTGGTAGTTGGTAGTTGGTGAAAATCAGAATCTGCTATTTTGAAACATCTTTTATCTATAAATAATTGTAGATTGAATTTGGCTATTTATCAACTTTCTAATCTCAAACTTTACAGCTTCATTAAAAAATAATATTTTTACCAAAATTAAAATTTTAAATACATCAAATAAGATTGGATCTTTTTAATCCTCAATCTTAAATTTTAAATCATAGACAGAAATGGGTAGAGCATTTGAATTTAGAAAAGCTAGAAAAATGAAACGTTGGTCTGCAATGGCAAAAACGTTTACTAGAATTGGAAAAGACATTGTGATGGCAGTGAAAGAAGGGGGACCTAACCCAGAGACCAATTCTCGTTTGCGTGCTGTAATTCAAAATGCAAAGGCTGCTAACATGCCTAAAGACAATGTAGAGAGAGCTATTAAAAAAGCCTCTGATAAAGACACTGCCAACTACAAAGAAACCTTATTTGAAGGGTACGCACCCCATGGAATTGCTATTTTGGTAGAAACGGCAACAGATAATAACAACAGAACTGTAGCAAATGTTAGAGCAGCTTTTAACAAATGCAATGGAAATTTAGGGACTTCGGGTTCTGTTTCTTTTATGTTCGATCATACTTGTAACTTTAGAGTAAATGCCGAAACCGTAAAAATAGACTTAGAGGAATTAGAGTTGGAATTATTAGACTTTGAAGTGGAAGAGGTTTTTCAAGAAGAAGATGGTATTTTAATTTATGGAGAATTTAGTCAATTTGGAAACATTCAAAAATACTTAGAAGAAAACAATATTGAAATCTTATCTTCTGGATTTGAAAGAATTCCTACTACAACCACCGAACTAAACGAAGAACAACAAGCAGAGGTTGAAAAACTATTAGAAAAACTAGAAGACGAAGATGATGTACAAAATGTATATCACTCTATGGCATAATGCTACTAAACATTACATTACTTTTACAAACCTAGGAATACCATCCTAGGTTTATTTTTATACTTATACGTTTATGACAGTACAACAATTTAGAAATCAATACATCCTAGGATTTGGTTATGAAAAAAACACCAAAACCAAGCGTTTTAGATTGGTGGTATTAGATAGAACTACCATGCAAGTTGTAAATGAAGTACTAGAGAATGAAAACAACACTTGCTTTAAACAATTTTTAGCAGGAAAGGACATAAACAAGGCCATCTTAAAATTTAAACTAGATTCTTTAGAAGAGATTTTACAACTACACAACGTAGAAAACATCAACCTAAGTAATACTGAAATTGACAAGTATTTTGAATAACAACACTTCTGATGACATCATGACTATTGAGGAATACCACAAAACCAACATGATGCTATTTAACATAAAAGAACTTAAAACTACACATACCGTTTTATGCACACTTACTTCTATTGATAGAATGAGTTTTTTAGCAAATGGCATAGAGCATCACGAATGTAGTACTTCTGAACTAACTGAACATCTTATAGAAGTTATCAAAAGAAATTTAATTTTATCTTTTTTTGAAAAAATTGAAATTGAAGAATTTGATGTATTAGATGTAAATACCGATATTGGTTTTTTATTTGAATAAACACACACTATGGACATAAAAGAATTTAGCAAAAAGTATATTTTAAATTACAACGTTAACGAAACGCATCCTGAAAATATTGAATTTACCTTAGAAACCATTAACAGAACTACTTTACAACCTAGTTTGGATTATAAACGTTTAAAGTCCGAAACTCCTGTAGAATGGCTTTCTGATAAAATTGGAGAAGAGATTTTGGCAGGAAGAAACCCAAGCAAGTTCCAAACTAATTTTTATGACAATGTAAAACGTAAATTAATAAACACATTGTTCATTAAAAACCGAATTAAAGGCTTAGATGCTTTAGACACCTCAGAAAGTATTGACTTTTTATTTAGATAAAATGGATGTTTTTAGCCAATCAAATCCAATGTTTTTTTACGTTGGATTTTTTTTGTTTCTGTTTCTATAAACTTATCTATATAAAACACTTGTTTAGGCACTTGAAATTTAGACAAGTTTAAGTTCGAAAGATCTACTTCTTCTTTAGATCCTTCTACGATCAACACTAATTTTTCTCCTAATTCCTCATCGGGTATTCCTGCTACAAAAAAACGTTGACTGAGTACTCTTGCAATTTCTTTTTCTATTTGTTCTGGGTGTAGTTTTACTCCTCCTGAATTGATCACATTATCGTAACGTCCCAACCACTCAAATTCCGAGTCGGAATGACAAACAACCATATCATTCGTCACAATTTGTTCTTCAGATAATAAAGGGGCATCAATCACCAAACAATCTCTAGTATCTTGCCAAATAGAAATGTTCGGCAATAATTGATAGTAATCTGATTGAATTCTCGAATTCACCTCAACACCGTCTGACTTCTCTATAGAATTTTTCCTTTCGTCACAATCACTCGAAGTAACAATATTTAATTTTTTAATGGCTATATGCGTGATCGTTTCTGTCATCCCATAAGATGCAAAACATTGGGTTGACAAATTTTGCAATACATTTTGTAGATTTTGAGATACTACCCCACCTCCAATCAATAACTTTTTAACCAAATGCAAGTCCCACAAACTAGCTTTTACTTGCATAGGCACCATAGCACAAAAATCATAATTAGTAAACGCATTTTCTAAAGGATTGGACGCAGGTGCTACAAAATCTAACTCCCACCCCAATTCTAAAGCTCGTATCACCATCATTTTACCTGCAATGTACTTTACAGACAAACAACACAGTGCTTTGGTTCCAGCTCCCAAGTCAAAAAAAGTACCTGTAGCTTTTGCAGAGTTTTTTACAAATTCTTTTTTTATATTGATGAGCTTAGGTTCTCCAGTAGAGCCAGACGTTTGCACCGTAAGTGTTAATCGTTCATCAAACCAATCTGATAAAAAAACACCTAATTCCTTAGAAACAATTTCCGAAAATTCGATGAATTCTTTCGTTGTTTTAAACGATTCTCCATTCAATTTAAAACAACTATGCATCAAATTTTAGGTTTAATTCGTTTTCTAATTCGGCTTGTTTGGCTGCTAATTTCTTTAAAAACAATTGATGACTTTCAGAGGCTTGGTGAAACGGCTTGTGTAACTTACTTTGCTGTACAGAAGCAATTCTCTTAAAATAACTCTGAGCTTTTTTAGCAATCCAAACATTTACAAACTGCTCCCATAGGTAATCAATCGCAACTTGATTTGGATGCAGCATATCAGCTTCGTAAAACCGATAATCACGTAAATCATCCATCATCACTTCATAACTTCCAAAATAGGCACAACCGCTGTTTTTTACAATCGTAGCTACGGCAGCAATTAAATGTGCTTTGCTTAAAGAATTCTCTAGCATTCCATCTTTTATATGTCTCACCGGACTTATTGTAAAGATGATTTGTACTGATGGATTTACTTGTTTTATTAACGAAACTATTTTATTTAATGAGGTTACCACCTCATCAACTTCTAATATTTTTTTACGAAAATTTTCTTGGGGAATTTTATGACAATTCGCCACCAATGCTTTTGTTTTTACATATTGATACACCCAACTGGTGCCCAAGGTAATGATAACATGAGAAGAGGTCTTTAAATAGTCTAAACATTTTTTTTGTGCACTATCGATATTATTAATTACTTTCTCTGCTAATAAATTCGAAATATCTGAATGATGGCATAAAGAATGATACAACTCTCCTTGTTTTACAAGCTCATCAGCAGTGTATTTTTTTTGGGTGATGGTATCTTCTACAACTTTTTGAATGGCAGTAGGACTAAACAAAGTTCCAAAAGGATTAATACTTGTATTCAATTTAAAGTACGCTAATTTTTGACCTATGTTTTCAGAAAAACAAGATCCCAACAACAAAATCTTAGATGTATAATCTATTAGGTTTTGTTGTTGGGATTTTAATTTTATTTCGGTTCTTAATTTCAAAAGGCCAGCCTTTTTAATTATTTATTTTGTTAACGTAAATAACAATAAAATTAATAAATTTTGGCTCTTTAATATTAAAACCGACATTCTTTTAGCCATCGCCTTTTGGCACAGTAGTATAACCAAAGGCTAATCACTAAAAGCAATTGCTATTATAAATACGTTTTTACTTTTTCTATAGCCTCTGAAATTCCTTCTGGATTTTTACCTCCTGCAGTAGCAAAGAACTTTTGTCCTCCTCCACCTCCTTGAATCAAACGACCCAATTCGCGAACAATTTTACCAGCATCGTATCCTTTTTCTTCCACTAAGTTTTTAGCAATATAAGATGTTAACGTAGCCTTCCCCTCGTTTTCTGCTCCTGCAAAAAAGAATAAATTATCTACTTCTCCACCTAATTCGTGTGCAATATCTTTAATAGCACCTGCATTCATATCAATTCTAGTCGCTAAAAAGTTAATCCCATCAATATTTTGAATATTCGACTTTAAATTTCCTTTTATATTTTTAGCCTTTTCTTTTAACAATATTTCTACTTGCTTTTTTAAAGCAGCATTTTCGTCTTGTAAACTTCCAATCGCTTTTATAGGATCTTTCGCATTTTTTAAGGTCTTTTTAACAGCTACTAATTCTTTATCTTGTTTCATAAAGAAATCTTTAGCGACATTCCCTGTAATCGCCTCAATACGTCTTACTCCTGCAGCCACTGCACTTTCTGATGTAATTTTAAAATGCCAAATATCCCCTGTATTCTCTACGTGCGTACCTCCACACAATTCTTTTGAATTCCCAAACTGAATCATACGTACAGCATCCCCATATTTTTCTCCAAACAAAGCCATAGCTCCTTTTTCTATAGCTTGTTGCATAGGAATGTTTCTAAACTCTTGCAAGTCTAACTTTTCACGAATACGTACATTTACAAAATCTTCTATTTCTTGTAATTCTTCTGGAGTTACCTTAGAAAAATGAGAAAAATCAAAACGTAAATTCTTTGCATTTACCAAAGAACCTTTTTGTTCTACATGCGTTCCTAAAACCGTTCTTAACGCTAAGTGTAACAAGTGTGTTGCAGAGTGATTGTTGTTAGACAAGGCTCTGTTTTTAACATCTACCACTGCTTTAAAGCTATCCATAGGGTTGGTTGGTAAATCTTTAGCGATATGAATAATTAAATTATTCTCTTTCTTAGTATCAATAATATGTAGAACATCACCATTACTCGCTTCTAAAAAACCTCTATCTCCAACTTGACCACCACCTTCTGGATAAAAAGGTGTTAAGTTAAACACCAACTGGTACAATTCACCATCTTTCTTAGAAGTTACTTTACGGTATCTAGTAATTTTAACAGTTGTTTCTAAATAATCATATCCTACAAATTCTTCTTCTGCATCTTCTTTTAACACCACCCAGTCATCCATATCCATTTCTGCAGCAGCTCTGGACCTGTTCTTCTGTTTTTGTAAAGCAGCCTCAAATTCAGTTTCGTTTAATGAATATCCTTTTTCGCTTAAAATTAAAGCCGTTAAATCAATTGGAAATCCAAACGTATCATACAATTCAAAAGCTTTGTCTCCAGAAACTTCTTTTCCTTTTGTTTCTGCAATTACATTGTCTAACAATCCTAAACCTTGACCTAAGGTTCTTAAAAAAGAAGTTTCTTCTTCTTTAATTACATTTTTAACCAATTGTTTTTGACTTACAATTTCTGGGAAATAATCTCCCATCTGATTGCTTAACACATCAACTAACTGATAAATAAAGGCTTCTTTTTGATTTAAAAATGTAAATCCGTAGCGAATAGCACGTCTTAAAATTCTTCTAATTACATATCCTGCTCCTGTACTAGATGGCAACTGCCCATCTGCAATGGCAAAAGCAACCGCCCTTACGTGGTCTGAAATAACACGTAAAGCAATATCTATTTCTTCTGATTTCCCATAAACAACTCCAGTTTTAGACTCTAACTCACCTATTAAGGGTGTAAACACATCTGTATCGTAGTTAGAAGTAACTCCTTGTAAAGCCATACACAAACGCTCAAATCCCATTCCGGTATCAATGTGCGTGTTGGGTAAGTTTTCTAGAGAACCATCTGCTTTTCTGTTGAATTGAATAAATACCAAATTCCAAATCTCCACCACTTGTGGATGATCCATATTGACCAATTCTTTACCATCTTGTTTTGCCTTTTCTTCGGCAGAACGAATATCAACATGAATTTCTGAACAAGGTCCACAAGGTCCTTGTGCTCCCATTTCCCAGAAGTTGTCTTTTTTATTTCCTAATAAAATTCTGTCTTCGGCAATATGTTCTTTCCATAAATCGTAAGCCTCTGTATCTTTTTCTAAGCCTTCGGTAGCATCACCTTCAAAAATGGTAACGTATAAGTTATCTTTATCTAACTTGTATACCTCTGTTAACAATTCCCAAGCCCAAGCAATCGCTTCTTTTTTAAAGTAATCTCCAAAAGACCAGTTTCCCAACATCTCAAACAAGGTATGATGATAGGTAT
Organism: uncultured Flavobacteriaceae bacterium; assembly: GCA_937930675.1. Classification (GTDB taxonomy): domain Bacteria; phylum Bacteroidota; class Bacteroidia; order Flavobacteriales; family Flavobacteriaceae; genus Wenyingzhuangia. The sequence continues at coordinate 9,350 of CALHCC010000023.1, read as the reverse complement.
CAATTCCTACTTCTTCTAAATCGTTGTGCTTTCCAGAAACTCTTAAACATTTTTGAGAATCGGTAACTCTTGAATTTACAACTTTGCGTTGTCCTAAAAAGTATTCTTTAAAAGGAACCATCCCTGCGTTTACAAACATTAAAGTAGGGTCGTCTTTTAAAATCATAGAGGCAGAAGGCACTACCTTATGTTGTTTTGATTCAAAAAACTCTAAAAACTTCTTTCTAATATCCTGAGATTTCATACACTATATTGGGTTCAGCAATTTACCAAAGCTACCTTAACAAAACATTTTGTAGTTTTGTTTTTAGTAATTCCAATGAAATCGCTTTTTATTTAATTGGTCACAAAAATAGTTAAATTAGTTTCATGGCGAAAGCAAAATTTTATTACGATTCAGACACGTTATCTTATCAGCCTATTGAAAAAAACACAAAACGAATTTTAAGAAATAGTGTTTTGTATTTATTGGCAGTTATTTTTACAGGTTTACTAGGTTTTGTGGTATTTAGCTTGTTCTTAAAATCTCCTTCGGAAATTGAAACGTTACGAGAGTTAAACAACTTAAAATTTAACTATCATTTGTTGAGTAAACGAATGGAAGAATCTAATGCTATTTTAGCAGAATTACAACAAAGGGACAATGGGGTCTATCGAGTTATTTTTGAAGCCGAACCTATTTCTAAAGAAGAAAGAAACGCAGGTTTTGGTGGTGTAAACAGGTACAAGAGTTTAAATGGCTTTAAAAACAGTGACCTGGTAAAAGAAGCTACTAAAAAGATGGATGTTTTAGCAAAACGATTGGTGGTTCAATCCAAATCGTTAGATGAAATTGTAAAGCTTGCCAAAAACAAATCAGAAATGCTGGCTTCTATCCCTGCCATACAACCTGTTGCCAACAAAGACTTAAAACGTATGGCTTCTGGATACGGAATGAGAATACATCCTATTTATAAAACAAGAAGAATGCACTGGGGAATGGACTTTTCTGCTCCACAAGGTTCTAAAATTTATGCTACAGGAAATGGGGTCATCAAAACAGTAAAAAAATCTAGAAAAGGGTTTGGAAACCACGTTGTTATTAACCATGGTTTTGGTTATGAGACCTTGTATGCACACATGAATAAATTCTTTGTAAGAAGAGGACAAAAAGTAAAACGTGGCGATTTAATTGGCTTGGTAGGCTCCACAGGATCTTCTACAGCTCCGCATTTACATTACGAAGTAAAAAAAGGAAATAAAAAATTAAATCCTGTTTACTTTTATCATAACGATTTAACTCCCGAAGAATACGAAACCATGTTAATTCTTTCTTCGCAAGAAAATCAATCTTTAGACTAATGCACATAGAACTACCCAAAAAACGATACTACAAAATTGGAGAGGTTGCCAATGCTTTTGGTGTACCTAGGAGTATGATTCGTTATTGGGAACAAGAATTTGAAATGATTAAGCCTAAAAAAAACAGCAAAGGCGATAGAATGTTTACCGCTGTTGATATTGAAAAATTAAAACTGGTCTATCATTTAGCCAAAGAACAAGGTTATTCTTTAGAAGGTGTCCGAAAAAAACTAAAAAATCAGCCTAAAAAAACGGTCGATAAAATTACGACTATCAACCGACTAGAAGCCATTAAAATTGAGTTAATCAATATTAAAAATCAGCTTTAAAAAAGTCATCTTGTCAGATGTTTTAGATTGGTATAATTTATGTAATTTAGTTCTACTAAACATTACATATACTATGAAAAAAATTCTAAATTTCTTTGCCATTGTCTTAGCGAGTATCACCTTATCTTCTTGTGGTTACAATAGCATGGTAACTGCAGAAGAAGCTGCAAAAGGACAATGGGCCAATGTAGAAAGTTCGTACCAACGAAGAGCCGATTTAATTCCTGGTTTGGTGGCTACCGTAAAAGGATATGCAAAACATGAAAAAGAAACCTTTACCAGTGTAATTGAGGCTAGAGCAAAAGCTACGTCTGTAAATATTGATGCCAGCAAATTAGATGCCGCTAGTATTGCTAAGTTTCAACAAGCACAACAAGGTTTAAGTGGAGCGTTAAGTAAATTAATGGTAGTTTCGGAAAGGTATCCGGATTTAAAAGCAAACCAACAATTCATCAATTTACAAGCACAATTAGAAGGAACTGAAAACAGAATTAATGTAGAACGTAATCGTTTTAATAATTTGGTAAAAGATTACAATACCATGATTAGAACGTTTCCTAAAAACTTATCTGCCATGATTTTCTCTTTCAAAAATTTAGATTATTACAAAGCAGATCCATCGAGCAGTAAAGCTCCAGAAATAAGCTTTTAAGCATGGGGAAATCAGCTACATTTTTAAGTTCAAAAGAAGAAGCTTTGGTGGTACAAGCCATTAAAAAAGCCGAAAAAAACACTTCTGGCGAAATTAGAGTGCATTTAGAAGACCAAGTTAAAGGTAATGTCTTAATGGATAGAGCTATTGAAGTTTTTAACGAATTAGAAATGTACAAAACAAAAGCTAGAAATGGTGTGCTGTTTTACGTAGCCACGGGTTCTAAACAATTTGCTGTTATAGGAGATGAGGGGATTAACAAAGTAGTACCCAACTTTTTTTGGCAAAGCACCAAAGACAAAGTTATTGATCAGTTTAAACAAAACAACTTTACGCAAGGTCTTATTGATGGTATTCAAGAAGCAGGTAATCAATTAAAAACCTATTTTAAATACCAGGATAACAATGTTGATGAATTGTCTAACGAAATTTCTAAAGGATAAAAATAAAAAATTATGAATCCATTTTCAATTGAATCGAGTTCAGCTAAAGAAGCTGCTTTTATGAATAAAGTGTACGCTTGGATGAGTGGTGCTTTATTAATCACAGGATTTGTTGCCTGGTGGGCAGCAACCACTCCTGCATTTTTACAACTTTTATACCCGCCACAAGGAGGCGTTAACAAACTTCTATTTTACGGATTAATTGGTGCTGAATTAGGATTGGTTTTTTGGTTGTCTTCCAGAATCCAAAGCATGACGTCGGAAAGAGCTAGTTTGTTATTTGTGGTCTATGCCGTTTTAAACGGTTTAACGCTATCCACTATATTTTTAGTATACACTGCCGCTTCTATTTCTTCTGTTTTTTTTATTACAGCAGGTACTTTTGGTGCCATGAGTTTTTATGGATATACCACCAAAAAAGATTTAACCAGTTGGGGAAATTTACTTTTTATGGCCCTAATAGGTTTAATTATAGCAACGGTGGTTAACTTTTTCTTAAAATCATCTATGTTATACTACATTTTAAACTATGTAGGTGTACTTATATTTGTAGGATTAACAGCATACGACACCCAAAAAGTGAAACGAATGGCTGTTCAAGTAAACTCTGAAGAAGAAGCCAAAAAAGGAGCCATTATGGGAGCTTTAACCTTGTATTTAGATTTTGTTAATCTATTTATATACTTATTACGTTTATTTGGAGACAGAAGATAAAACTTATGAATACATACATCGCAAAGCTAGTCTTAGGACTGGCTTTTTTTTCAATCTTTACTGTCCGTGCCCAAGATCCTTTAGCTAAAAAAGAAACTGAATTTAAAGGAGTTTACGATACTGCAAACATGCTAACTAAACAGGAAGCAAGTGCTTTGTCTTATAAACTGATAAAGTATGCAGATACTACCTCCACCCAAATAGCCATTGCCACTATTACTAGTTTAGAAGGAAACAGTATTGTCATGTTGGCTACAGAAAAAGCACACGAATGGGGAGTTGGACAAAAAGGAAAAGACAATGGAGTATTTATTTTAATTTCTAAAAACGATAGAAAAGTACACATTGCCACAGGTTATGGAGTAGAACATTTACTTACCGATTATTTAAGTAAAGAAATTATTACCAACATTATTACTCCTGCTTTTAAACAACAGCAATACTATAGAGGCTTAGATGCTTCTGTTGATGTGATTATAAAAGTATTAGCTGGAGAATACAAAGCCGACAAAAAAAACAAGAAAGGCAAAGGGAATATATTTATCATCATCCTTATTGTAGTCATTGTTATATTTATCATGAGCAGAGGTAATAATTCTAACAAAGGTGGTAAAGGAGGTAACCGTACACAAAGCTTAGATTCTTCTGATATTTTAACGACCATGCTACTCGGAAGTTTAGGAAACGGACGTGGCTACAGAGGCTCTTCTGGAGGCTTTGGCGGAGGCGGTAGCTTTGGTGGTGGTAGTTTTGGTGGTGGAGGCTTTGGTGGTGGAGGCTTTGGTGGTGGAGGTGCCAGCGGTGGTTGGTAAATTCTAAATAAAAAAACGCATTGCTACTATTTAACAATGCGTTTTTTTAAACTTTTATTCTGTATTATACTATTTGAAAAATAAACTATCGTACTGTCTAATTCTAAACAAATAAACGAATTTAACAGATAAACTTGAATTTATACGACAGAATAAATTCAAAATGGTATTAAATGTATTGATCTACATTTTCCCATGGACCACCATTAATCACATCTACTCCATGTTGTTTTAAAAAATCGGTTGCTTGTTGGCTTCTTGCACCACTTCTACAAACCGCAATTACTTGTTTTCCGTATTCTTTTACTACATTTACTTTTCCTGGCAACGTCTGTAAAATAATATGTTGAGAACCTGCTACGTGTCCTTCTGCATACTCTTCATTCGTTCTTACATCTAATACCACAGCACCATTTTTTAAATATTCTTGTATTTTTTTGTTGTCAAATTCACTCATAATTTATCTTTTAATTTCTAACAAATTTAATAATTGTTTTAGTATCATTCCCTTAAATTTTCTTACAAATACATTCTAATTTCTACAAAACACATCTATTTTAGAAAACAAAGGATGGATTACAAATTCTTAATATTGGTTTGCGTAACTTTGTGTTTTAATTTGTACACATGACACACAAAGCAGGTTTTGTAAATATTATAGGAAATCCTAATGTAGGTAAGTCTACGCTAATGAATGCTTTTGTTGGTGAAAAACTTTCTATTATCACTTCCAAAGCACAAACTACGAGACATCGAATTTTAGGAATTGTAAACGGAGATGATTATCAAATTCTATTTTCGGATACTCCTGGAATCATTAAGCCCGCGTACGAAATGCAAACTTCTATGATGGATTTTGTAAAGTCTGCCTTTGAGGATGCAGACGTATTGATATACATGGTAGAAATTGGAGAAAAAGAACTTAAAGATGAATCTTTTTTTAAGAAAATAACCAACTCTAAAGTTCCTGTAATGTTATTAATCAATAAGATTGATACCTCTAACCAAGAACAAATTGAAGAGAAACTAGCCTATTGGGAAGAAAAAGCACCCAATGCCAACGTGTATTTAATTTCTGCCTTAGAAAACTTTAATATAGAGCCTGTTTTTGATAAAATTAAAGAACTCTTACCTGCTTCTCCTGCATTTTATCCTAAAGATCAGTTAACGGACAAACCAGAACGATTTTTTGTGAACGAAGCCATTCGAGAAAAGATATTATTAAACTATAAAAAAGAAATTCCGTATGCTGTAGAAATAGAAACCGAAGAATTTTTTGAAGAAGAAAACATCATTAAAATTCGTTCTATTATTATGGTAGAAAGAGAAACGCAAAAAGGAATTATTATAGGTCATAAAGGAGCTGCACTTAAAAAAGTAGGAATGCAAGCCCGAAAAGATTTAGAAACTTTTTTTGACAAAAAAGTATTCTTAGATTTATACGTTAAAGTAAATAAAAATTGGCGTTCTAACGACAAACAATTAAAACGTTTTGGATATAAAGACTAACAAAAAAAGGAACTCTTACAGAGTTCCTTTTTTTGTTATGATAACACTATATATTGATTAATAATCTCTATAAAAATTAAATAAGTCTGCCTTTACTCCTAGCACAAACCACTGCGTACTTTCTGTATTAAAGGTTACATCCAACGACTCCTGTTTTAACCTTGGTGTAATTCCTACTCTTGTAATAGGTGCTTCTGCATCAAAATTTCTCACATAGGCTCCTGCATACACTTTAAAGTTATTGGCTGGATTGATTAAATAACTTACTTCAATATCAAAATTGGTAATACTCGCTAAGTTTCCTTGCTCATCTTCATTTCCAAAATCGCTAGCTCTGTTGCCTGAAGGAATAAAAATATTTCCTCCGTTAGAAATACCGTCTCCAAAGAAATCAAATCCTTTTTGCCCAACAGATAATTTTGTATTTACCCCCCATCTGTTTTTATTGTAACGTGCAATAAAAATGGCTTCCCAAAAATTAGCTCCCCATAAATGTGCTAAAGATTGTCCAAAATGAGCATAATTATGTTGTTCTTCATGTGAATAAGTAAATGGTTTGGCTTTGTTAAATTCTGTCTGAAGGGTTAACCCTTTAATATCAAAAGGATCAAAGAATTTAGCTCCTAACTGAAACGCATACTTATTCCCCCAATAACCATTGGATTTAAAAAATTTATCCGCAGAAAATTCATCTAAAAAAAATTGTCCGTAAATATAGTTTTGTTTCCAAATTTGAAATTTAGCATCCAACCCTACGGCTCCACTTCCCCCATCTTCTCCATTGGCAAATTCTATGTTTTTATAAAAAATAACAGGATTAAAATATTCTGCTTGCAAAGCTCCAGAAGTACCGTTATTATCCGTTATAATTCCTTCAAAAAAACCAATGTTTAACTTTTCTGTTACATTCCAGCTTAAATGATGAAAAATACCATACTTCCTTTTATGAGCTGCATTGTTAGGAGTATCTCCATCAATACTAAAATTAAAATCTCTCAACCAAGTCCATATATTGGTATACTGCACTTTTCCTATATTGGTCGTTAATCTAGCATAAGTTCTTGGTGCAGCAACATCCGAAAGCAATAAAGATCGATATCCGTCACCAATAAAATTTTGTCCATGCCCAAATTGAACATTAAAAAATTTATTAGGAGTGTACGACACGTACCCTGTAGAAATTCCATAATCAAAACCATTGTCTCCAAATTCTTTGGCTTTTCCTCTTCCTGGAATTAATCCTGCGGAATCTTCGGGTTGGTTAATTTTTATAAATTCTCTAATATATTGCGGAAACACTGCCTGCGTTTCTGTTCCCGTAAAAGAAAACGATATTTTAGAACCCAATTGTCCTTCTAATTTAATAATTCTCGTATTCTCTATCGTAGTCCCAATATCTCCATTTTCTTGACCTGCATTGGCATCTAATAAAAAATCTAAATTCACCCAATAATCTTTTCCTCGAACGGCTACCAAATGCTCATTCCACAATTTTCGCCCACCCCAAGAGCTTTTATTTTTTAGTAATGCTTTTTTATAATCATCTAAACCTGCTTGTTCACTAACCACATTGTACACATAAGGCTTTACAGAGGTATGTGTATTCTCTGCTTGATAAATCCCTTTTTCGAAAACACTATACGTAGCATGGTTAAAAGGAATTCTTAATTGACTTTTGTGTTCTGGAAACAATTCTTTACTTTTCTGGGCACTTAACACACCTGTGCTCAATAGTAAAATAGCTATTATTTTTTTCATTAACTTATTCTTGTTACGTTGTTATTTTCTAATTTATATTGCTGTTTTGTTTCTGGACAAACAGCCAACCCTTGTTTATTAAACTCTAATCTATGACCATATTCACTCACCCACCCCACTTGTTTGGATGGATTCCCTACCACCAAAGCATAATTTAGCACCTCTTTGGTTACGACAGCTCCTGCACCTATTAAGGCATAAGCTCCAATGGTATTTCCACATACAATAGTAGCATTGGCTCCAATACTTGCTCCTTTTTTAACCCATGTTTTTTGATATGAATCCTTGCGAATTACAGCACTTCTAGGGTTTAAAATATTAGTAAACACCATGGAAGGTCCCAAGAACACATCGTCTTCACACACCACTCCTGTATACACAGATACGTTGTTTTGAATTTTTACATTCTTTCCTAAAACTACTTCTGGAGAAACAACCACGTTTTGCCCTATATTGCATTGTTCACCAATGATAGCATTTGGCATAATGTGGCTAAAATGCCATATTTTAACATCTTTAGCAATAGAACAACCTGGATCTATAACCGCTGTTTCATGGGCAAAATATTCTTGATTCATGTAAAACAATATTAAGCTACTAAAATAATATAATTTTGGTTACCCTAGTTTTTCTTTCCAATTGACCCATTTATATTTTTTACTAAAACACCATAAAAGTAAGGGATATAATACTAAAATTAATGTTAATTCTACCATTAAATTGGGGGTACTCATATCTTTAAAAATGGCATATGTCTGAAAAGCCGTCCAGTCTGTAGTTACCAACAAAGCTGTTATTAAATTATTCGCTGCATGAAAACCTAAAGATAATTCTAAACCTCCATCCATTAATGTAATAATCCCTAGTAAAAAACCTGTTCCTATATAAAAAGCCATAATCCCGTATCCCAATTTTGTAACTTCTGGATTAACTAAATGCATCAAACCAAAAGTAATAGAAGTAACTACTAACGGAAACCAGTTGGTTTTAGAAATAAATCCCAGTCCCTGTAGCAAATAACCTCTAAAAAGATATTCTTCAAAACTAGTTTGTATAGGAATCATGACCACTGAAATTCCGAACAAGATGATAAATTTTGAACAGTTAAAATTTAAAACAACCTCATCTGGGTTTAGGAATACGTTTAGTAAAATAACCACTGTGCTAATACCTCCCCAAACTAAAAAAGAAAAAAGAACTCGTTTTACATCTATTTTAGTTCTACTTGTATTAAAATGTGTCCAAGATAATTTGTGCAACTGTGTTACTACAAAATACAAGGCCAATAGACCTCCTACAAAAGGCAACATCATATAAAACAACGTTGTATTTGCATCCATCAAAGTCATTAAATAAGACACTTCTTGAATTCTAGTTCCATCTGCTTCACCTGCCAAAACCAACGAATTAATTTTTGCACTATAAGGGTACGAACACAAAACACTAGCAAAAACCACCAACAAAACTCCTACGACATATCTCCAAGCTTGAGGTTTTCCTTTACTCGCTTGAATTATATATTTATTTTCCATGATGTGTTGTTATTGTAATAAATAGTTCCTTTACGTATTTCTAACGGAGAAGTAATATTATTGGTATACAAACCTCCTGTTCCTAAACCTTGTGGCAACGTAACTCCTAAATTATAAGTGTACTGAGCAATGACGTTTAACCCTATATTGCTTTCTAAGGCTGAGGTAATCCAATACGGAATGTTTTGTTTTTCTGCTAATGTTATCCACTCGTTACTTCCTTGAATTCCGCCCACCAAACTCGGTTTTAAAATAATGTA
>CALHCC010000022.1 GCA_937930675.1 uncultured Flavobacteriaceae bacterium | reverse complement strand
TTCACGGAGCTGCATACAGAAAGTTATCAGCGTATTTTAGAAGGAAAAGGCTTTGGATTGGATGATGCGTTAACTTCTATAGAGATTGTAAGCGCGATTAGAAAACAAGTATTGGATAAGCCTCAAAAAAATAAAACACATCCTTTGTTTTATCGTTCAAAGTCAAAACATCCGTTTGAGTAAAAATAAGGTTGTTTAAATCTTTTAATATATATTTGTGAATTCAAAAAAAAAAACAATGAAAATAGGGGTTATAGGACTTGGATATGTTGGGTTGCCATTGGCAAGACTATTTGGAACAAAGTATTTAACTGTTGGTTTTGATATAAATGTAAAGAGAATAGAAGAATTAACTAAAGGGATAGATGCTACGTTAGAAGTTGACAAGAAAACATTATCAAAAACAATTATTAACAAAGTAGACTTAAACACTTCTAAAGGTTTGTATTGCACCAATAATACAAACGATTTGAAAAGTTGTAATTTTTACGTAATTACAGTGCCTACTCCTGTAGATAAAAACAATCGCCCTGTGTTAACTCCTTTACTAAAAGCGAGTGAAACGGTGGGAAAAGTGTTGAAAAAGGGGGATGTGGTAGTGTACGAATCTACAGTGTATCCTGGAGCAACTGAAGAAGATTGTATTCCAGTATTAGAAAAAACTTCGGGTTTACAATTTAATAAAGATTTTTTTGCAGGATATTCTCCTGAAAGAATTAATCCTGGAGATAAATTACACACCGTAGATAAAATATTAAAAGTAACCTCGGGTTCTACTCCTGAAATAGGAAAAAAAATAGACGACGTTTACAAGTCTATCATTACAGCAGGAACTCATTTGGCTCCTACTATTAAAGTTGCTGAAGCAGCCAAAGTGATAGAGAACTCGCAAAGAGACATTAACATTGCATTTGTAAATGAATTGTCAAAAATATTCAATTTACTGAATATTAACACAGAAGATGTTTTGCAAGCTGCTGCTACCAAATGGAATTTTTTACCCTTTAAACCAGGTTTAGTAGGAGGGCACTGTATAGGAGTAGATCCTTATTATCTAGCTCAGAAGGCACAAGAGTTTGGCTATCATCCAGAGATTATATTGGCAGGACGTAGAATGAATGATAGTATGGGAGAGTTTGTTGCATCACAAGTAACCAAACTGATGATAAAAAATAGCCAGAAAATCAAAGGAGCCAAAACATTGATTTTAGGAATTACTTTTAAAGAGAATTGTCCCGATGTTCGAAATACCAAAGTGGTAGATGTGATAAGTGAATTAGAAGATTTTGGGATTGCAGTAGATATATACGATCCTAAAGCAAATGCACAAGAAGTAAAGCATGAGTATAATATTGAAATTTTAAATACACTTCCAAATATTAAATATCAAGCTGTAGTATTAGCTGTAGCTCATCAAGAGTTTTTAAATTTGGATATTAGAAGTTTATTAACAGAAGACGGAATTGTATACGATGTAAAAGGAGTTTTAGATACAAAATTAGTTAACGGAAAGTTATAATGAATATAACTGTTGTAGGTACAGGATACGTAGGATTGGTCACAGGAACTTGTTTTTCTGAAATGGGAAACAAAGTAACTTGTATTGATATTGATGAAAAAAAAATAGTTAATTTAAAACAAGGAATTATTCCTATTTACGAACCAGGTTTAGAACTTTTGGTGAAAAAGAATTTTGAATTAGGGAACCTAAATTTTAGCACGCAAATAGCAGAAGGTTTAAGAGATTCTGAAGTAGCTTTTATTGCAGTAGGAACTCCTATGGGAGATGATGGTTCTGCAGACTTGCAATATGTATTAGCAGTGGCTAGTGATATTGGAAAAAGCATGACAAAACCTTTAGTAATAGTAGATAAGTCTACCGTACCTATCGGAACTGCAGATAAAGTGAAAGAAACTATTCAAAATGAGTTAGATAAAAGAGGAGTTACTATAGAATTTTCTGTCGTATCCAATCCTGAATTTTTAAAAGAAGGAGCTGCAGTAAACGATTTTATGAAACCAGATAGAGTAGTGATTGGGGCAGAATCCGAATCAGCTTTTAAGACCATGCGAAAATTATATGCTACATTTACACACAATCATGATCGTTTGATAGAAATGGATGTAAAGTCAGCAGAAATGACCAAGTACGCAGCTAATGCTATGTTAGCAACCAAAATTTCGTTTATGAACGAGATTGCAAATATTTGTGAAAAAGTAGGAGCAGATGCCAATAAAGTAAGAATTGGTATTGGTTCAGATAACAGAATAGGGTATAGCTTTATTTATCCAGGAGCAGGTTATGGAGGTTCTTGTTTTCCAAAAGATGTAAAAGCACTAAAAAAGATTGCAGAAGAAAACGGATACAAGGCAAGATTAATTACTTCAGTAGAGGATGTAAATGATGCTCAAAAATTTGTGATATCCAATAAAATTATTGCTAAATATGGAGAAGATTTAAGCGGATTAACCTTTGGTATATGGGGCTTGTCTTTTAAACCGGGTACAGATGACATGCGTGAAGCACCTGCTATTTATGTAATTAAAGAGTTAGTAAAAAGAGGAGCAAAAGTAAAAGCTTATGACCCTAAGGCCATGCACGAAGCCCAAGAATGTTATTTAAAAGGTATTGATAATATTGAATACGTAACTGCTAAATACAAAGCGTTGGAAAATGCAGATGCTATGATTTTATTAACGGAATGGAAAGAGTTTAGATCTCCAGATTTTATGGAAATAAAATCATTATTAAAAAATCCTGTGGTATTTGATGGAAGAAATCAATATGGAATTTTTGAAATAGAAAAAGAAGGTTTTGAATATCATCAAATAGGAAAAGCTTAAAGTATGATTGATTATCCTTTAAAGTTTGAACCGATTTTACAAGAAAAAATATGGGGAGGTACTAAACTAAAGAATCAGTTAGGAAAAAAAACAGATTCAAATTGTGTTGGAGAAAGTTGGGAACTTTCCTCTGTAGATAATTTTATTTCAATAATTGCTAATGGCGAATTGAAAGGAAAACCTATTACAGATATTATTAAAAAGTTTAAAGGAGATTTAGTAGGGAATAAAGTTTATAATGATTTTGGAGATAAATTTCCTTTACTATTCAAGTTTATAGATGCCAAAGAAAATTTATCCGTACAATTGCACCCTAATGATGAATTAGCAAAAAAAAGACACAATTCTTTTGGTAAAACAGAAATGTGGTATGTTGTAGATGCTGAGAAAAATGCTGAATTAAATGTAGGGTTTAAAAAAGAAATAAGTTCTGATACTTATGTAAAGGCATTAGAAGAAAAAAAGATATTAGAGTATCTAAATTTTGAGAAAGTTACCAAAGGAGATTCGTATTTTATTAAAGAAGGTTTAGTGCACGCTATTGGAGCAGGTTGTTTAATTGCAGAAATTCAACA
>CALHCC010000021.1 GCA_937930675.1 uncultured Flavobacteriaceae bacterium | reverse complement strand
TAATATTTTGTTGATTTGTTCTTTTTTTAAGTCTGTAAAGCTTTTTTTAGTGAAGGTTCTTTTCATAATAAAAAAGGGGGTTAAAATGCAACAGGTAGTATGTACAACACCATATTGCTAGGGTTATTTATAAATTCTTTTTCTTTTCTTCGTTTTTAAATTCTAGTAATTCCTGTAATGTAAGGAGTACCTTTAAGGGGTACATATACTTCTACCACCGCTAACCAGCTTACTGCAGAAGGAGGAATAGAAGCCTTGCATTTAAAGTGATAATTGGCCCCGTTCACTTCTTTAGACACAGAAATAGGTTTGTACGTAAAACTTTTGTACATCTCTAAAGCATCGTTTAATATCTTATAATCGCTTATAAGCAACGGCTCTTGTTCGGTCCATTTTTCGGCTAACTGTGCAGTCATACTTTAGTAGGTTTTTAATTACATTAATTGTAAAGTTTGTTTTAGAGATTGCTCTATTTTAAAAAAATAAAGCAATCTCTTTTTAAACTAGTTGCATATACATCCTTAAAAAAAAATTAAGAAGAGGGGAGTTATATGAACAACAAAACAAACTTTTATGATATTGTTTTAAATTTTGTTTTATAATTTCTTTTTTAGTACAAATTAGGGGTATCTATATAAGTTGGTAAAACAGCTGCTTTTTAATAAAGCTTTTGTAATACTTTGTTATATTTTTTAATATTTTCAACCATCTTTAAAAACAGATAAGAATTCTTTTTGCATAGCAATTTATGGGTAGTTGGCGTCTACAATTTCTCCTTTATAGCATTTTAGAAAGTTAAAAAAACACCAAGCTATCTTTTTACATAGCAATTTATTTGCAATTAGTGTTTACAATTTCCCCTTCACAGCATTTTAAAAAAGTATTAAAAACACTTAAACAATTCTTTTTCATAGCAATTATTTAAGATGATTTATTTTTAAAGATTTTCTTAAAAAAATATTAAAATTTGTACTTAAAAATGAATGAACTTATTTCTTACTTATAAATAAATCCTAAATGACTTATTTTTTTTCTTTTTCTACTCTCAAAATTAGATAACAAGTGTTTTGAAAAATACAGAAAAGGTATTATGGTCTGTATTTTGGCTATTAAACAACTTATTTTAGGAATAAGACTTTTAAAATGGTTGTAGTTTTTGTGTCAAAAGAAGATAAGAGTGATCTAAAGAATAAGTTTTAAAGAAGAAGTGTTGTTATGTGTTTACATTCTTCTTTAACTTAATGCATGTGTAAAGTAATGTTGTATTGTACCTTTTTGGATGAGAGGCTTTGATGTATATATTAAAATAGTCGTAAATAAAAACAGTCACCAGAAACTAACAATGTTGAATTTCGTGATGACTGTTATGATAAATAAATAAACTTTAGGGATAGGTGTTTGTTTATTATTTATACGCTATCATAAAAATATATTTATATGAGCTGTGGAATAGTTAAAAATCTATAAAACGTATTTTTTTAGGAATAAAAACAATTTTTAAGGGAGGGTGAGTTGTTTTGAAATTATAATGTGAATTTAAAAAAGATTATCATTCATTCTTAATCTGTAAACAAAATCTATTTTCCTTGTCATGATGAATAATTTCAAACTAGAAAACGTATCACTTATAAAAAAACATTAAAAATTAGAGATGTAATACTGTTTTGAATTTATGCTCCAGCATAAATTCAAGTTCGTCTGTTAAATTCGTTTATCTGTTGAGAACAGTACGATAATTTATTTTTCAAAAGGTGTGATAACACCATTCTTTAAACGGATCTTATTTGTGTTAAGAGGTAGGTGTAAATAATAAAGTACATTTTTCATAAAAAAAATACCGCTACAAATACATATAGTGGTATAAATAAAAAAAATATAAGAATACTTAATACTTAAAAACAGGTATATAGATTTATATACTTGTATCAAAAGTATCTTTTTTATGAGTTACTATTAGGTACGTATGTTTTTTAGAGCATCACATATGTTTTTACGTTCTATTGTTTACAAGTAAAGAAATCTCGATTTTTTTAAATTAAAGAATATCTTGTGCTTTGTTTGTCTATTTTTGTGTTATGGATAAAAAGATGGAAGAAATTATAAAGGAGTTGCCTAAAAAAGTCTACGATTTAAGAAAAGAGAATGTTTCTTATTTTAAAAGATTAAAAAAAAGAACTCCTAAAAATTTAGACTATACCGTTCAGGAGTTACATGACAAAGAGTTTACCAAAACCGATTGTTTAACCTGTGCCAATTGTTGTAAAACCACCAGTCCTATGTTTTTCCCTAAGGATATAGAGAAAGCTGCGAAGTTCCTTAGAATGAAAGAACAGAAGTTTCTGGAAACCTATTTAGAGCGTGACGAGGATGATTGTTACGTGCTAAAATCGGCTCCCTGTACCTTTTTAGATGAGAGCGACAATACTTGTGTGATTTATGATGCTCGTCCTAAAGCTTGTGCCGAATATCCACATACCAATAGAAAAAAGTTTATTCAACTCACAGATTTAACGTTAAAAAATTCCGAAATATGTCCTGCTGCCTTTAATATTGTAGAAGCATTAAAAAAAGCAGTGCCCATGGTTGGAAATGCTAAAAACGAAAAATTTAAAAGAGGAAAATAAGACAGATGTTACTAAGGGCCTCTAAATTTTATGGATTTTGTTATTCAGATGAAATTTCTGAAAAAGAGTTTTTCGCGAAAAATTTTGAAGCTACCATTGCTAGCGATTTTTTAATACTATCTTTTGCATTTATGAGAGGATTAGACAAAGATAGAATAACACAAAACGTAAGTGCTTATTCTTTTTTTGAAATAGAAGATACATATCTAAAAAACAAAATAGTAACGGTACTTAACGAATTTCCAGGGATTAAAAAAGTACAATTGCATATTAAAGGATCGTTTAAAACAAACGTTAAACATTTAAAAATAACCTTTAAAGGGATTAAAATTACTTTAATCTAGTGAGTACAAAAGATATTTAGATCTTATTTTTAAAAAATGGTGAATGTCTTTTTGCCAACTGTCACGTATTTGTTTAGCAGATCCTCCTTTTTTTAATTGCTTTTCTAAGCTAGTATTCCCAGCATGTATAGTAAACGTTTTTCCAAAAAAATCTTTTTTAGAAGGATATTTTTGATAAGCATCTACCAACCATTTTACAGTTACTTGGCTAAGCTTTGGGTGATTTTCTAAAGAAACTCCGTAACAAGTTTTGTGTTGATCTTTAGGATATTTACTTCCAAAATTAGCTTTGGGTACGTATTGATACGTGGTTTTGGGGAATTTTGCACTCCCGTAATGTTGAAATTGCAATTCGGTACCTCTACCTGCGTTAATGGGGGTTCCCTCAAAAAAACCTAAACTAGGATACAAATTAATGGCTTTGTCATTCGGGAGATTGGGGGAGGGCCTAATAGGTAAATGATATTCTTTTTGATGGTGGTAATTTTTTAAAGGAATCACCGTTACATCACATTGAATGTTATTGGATAGCCAGTTTTCTCCGTTAATCATGGTTGCATATTCTCCAATAGTCATACCGTACACTAGCGGAACAGGGTGTTTGCCTACAAAAGAACTAAATGCAGGGTCTAACGTAGGTCCATCTACATAATGTGCATTGGGGTTGGGTCTGTCTAGTACAATAAGCGGAACATCATTTTCGGCACAGGCTTCCATCACGTAGTGTAGGGTAGAAATATAGGTGTAAAAACGCACTCCTACATCCTGAATGTCAAATACTACATAAGCCAATCCTTTTAAATCGCTAGCTGTTGGTTTTTTGTGTTTTCCGTACAAAGAAATAATAGGAATTTGTGTTTTGGTATCTACACCGTTGGCAACATGTTCTGCAGCATCTGCTTTGCCTCTAAATCCATGTTCCGGAGAAAATACTTTTTGAATGTTGATGTGTAAACTACGTAACGAATCTACCAAGTGTGTATATTGTTCTTTACCTTTAAAAATAACAGAAGTTTGATTGGCGACCACTCCTATGGGTTTGTTTTTAAGAAGCGGTACATATTGATGTGTTTGATTGGCAGCCACCACAATACTTTTATTTTGTGCTTGACAAGAGGATAATAAGGTAAAGAAGAAAAATACAAGAATTAAAACTGTATTTTTGAACATCCATTTAAAGAGTATACACATTTGAAGTTTGAATTATTTATAGCCAATAGACTAACAAAGTCTAAAGAATATAAAAATAGTGTTTCATCGCCAATAATAAAAATTGCGATAGGAGCAATTGCTTTAGGAATGCTAATGATGTTGGTTTCTATAGCCACCGGTATTGGTTTACAAAAAAAAATTAGAGAAAAGGTAGCAGGGTTTAGCGGCCATATTGTAATTAGTAATTTTGATAACAATCAATCTAAAACTACACAACAACCCATACCACTTACTCAAAACTTTTATCCAGAATTTACAGAAGTTTCTGGAGTTAAACAGGTACAAATTTTTGCGACACGACCTGGGGTGATAAGAACAGCATCCGATTTTGAAGGAATTGTACTAAAAGGAGTAGGCAAAGAATACGATTGGTCTTTTTTTAAAGCCTACTTAGTAGCAGGAACGCTTCCAGCATTTCAAGACAAGGTTTCTAAAGAAGTACTGGTCTCTAAAAAAATAGCAGATAGAATGCAATTGCAGGTAAACGATACGTTTGATACTTTTTTTGTAAAAGAAAGTACGCAAGGTTTACCCAAACGAAGAGTGTTTAAAGTAGCGGGGATTTATGATACGGGGTTTGAAGAATTTGATAAGAATTTAATTGTTGGAGACATTAGACAAGTTCAAAAACTAAATAAGTGGTCCGAGAATCAAATAGGTGGTTTTGAAGTTTTTTTGGATGATTTTAATACCATCGAACACAAGTCTTTAGAAATTTACCAATACATAGACCCTACATTGGATAGTAGAAATTTGTTTGAACAATTCCCTCAGATATTCGAATGGTTAAAGTTGTTTGATGGTAATATTGCTATCATCATTATTATTATGGTTATCGTGGCAGGAATTAATATGATTACAGCTTTATTGGTGTTAATTTTAGAAAGGAGTCAATTAATAGGAGTGTTAAAAACCATGGGAGCGAGTAGCTGGTCTATCCGAAAAATATTTTTGTACAACGCATCTTATATTATTGGGAGAGGTTTGTTGTTAGGAAATGCAATAGGATTGTTAATTATTTTTTTACAATACCAATTTGAATGGATTACCTTAGATCCTAAAAATTATTACGTACATGTAGCTCCGGTGTACATTTCCGTATCTCATATTATACTTTTAAATGTAGGAACGCTGTTGTTGTGTGTGTGCATGATGTTAATTCCATCCATCATTATCACTAAAATAAGTCCTGCAAAATCGGTTAAGTTTTCATAAAAAAAAAACCTCTAGCAATTTTTACTAGAGGTTTTCTAAACTAACTTAAACTAAACTTTACTAAATTCAAAAAAACTATATTTTTAAAACTTAATTAGTAGTTTACAAGTACTGTGCCAAAGTGTTAGTTTACATGTTTTTTTGCATGATAAGAAGATCTTACCAAGGCAGAGCTTTCTACATGTTTAAAGCCTAAAGATTTTGCATATACTTCGTATTCTTTAAATAATTCAGGAGTAATATATTCTTTAACAGGCAAATGTTTTTTACTAGGTTGTAAGTATTGTCCTAGTGTAACTACATCTACATTAGCATTGGCAAGGTCTCGCAAGCTCTCAAAAACTTCTTCTTTCTTTTCCCCTAAACCTAGCATAATTCCAGATTTGGTTCTTCTTTGTCCTTTTTCTTTAAGATATCTTAAAACCTCTAAACTTCTATCGTATTGTGCTTGAATACGTACTTCTCTAGTTAAACGTCTTACTGTTTCTAAGTTGTGAGAAATAACTTCTGGAGCGGCTTTTATCAATCGATCAATGTTGGTAGTGTTTCCTTGAAAGTCAGGAATTAATGTTTCCATGGTAGTATTAGGGTTGGCTCTACGTACGGCAGCAATGGTTTCTGCCCAAATAATAGAACCTCCATCTTTAAGATCGTCTCTGTCTACAGAGGTAAGTACTGCATGTTCTATTTGCATTATTTTAATAGAACGTGCTACTTTTTCGGGTTCGTCCCATTCTACAGTTTCTGGCTTTCCTGTTTTAACACCACAAAAACCACAAGAACGAGTACAAATATTTCCTAAAATCATAAACGTAGCGGTACCATCCCCCCAACATTCTCCCATGTTAGGACAACTACCACTTGCACAAATTGTGTTTAGTTTGTACTTATCCACCAAACCTCTTAGTTCTGTGTATTTTTTACCTACAGGTAATTTTACACGCAACCAATCTGGTTTTTTTTGCCCTACAGGAATGGTTCCTGGGTTTGTAGTGGTTATTTTTTTGTTAGGTAATACAGATTTAAATGCTGTAGCTTCCGTACTCATATGTGTTAAATTAGAAATACAAAGATACAAAAGAGAGTTGATTAGACTTTAGCAGGCATCTATAAATTATACTTATAAGTACTTAAGGATAATTAATTATTCTGATTATAATTTGTAATAATTTCTGCCAAAAGTTTTTTTGCTCTTAAAAGTTTAACTTTTACGTTGTTAATGGGTTCTGCTAAATGTGTCGCAATTTCTAAATAAGTCATGTCCTGAAAATAGCGGAGGTTGATGACTTTTTGATATTTAGGTTTTAGTTTTTTAATGTTTTGTTTAAGCTCGGCTAGGTTTTGTTCTATAATAATTTTATCCTCCGGAGTTGGACTTTCATCGTACAGTTTGTGCAGTCCTTTGCTTTCTTCTTCTAAAGAGATGGTTACGTTGTTTAACTTTCGTAACTCATCAATCAATAAATTTTTTCCGATGGTAAATAGCCAGGTCTTAAAATTGTACTTATCGTTAAATAAGGCAATTTTATCAAAAGCTTTAGAAAAGGTAATGATGGTGATGTCTTCTGCATCAATCGTATCATCGTTTAACTTCGATTTTATAAAGGTGTACACATCATTCCAATACAAATTTAACAGGTAGTGGTAAGCCGTTTGATCTCCATTTTGGGCTGCTTTAATTTGAACATGTAAAATGTTTTCTGTGTTCATGACCACTGTTTAGGTTTTGTAATGGTGTTTACTAGGTAGATGAATAGTTGAAAAATTAATAAAAACAAATCTAAGAATGGAATAAGCATTAAGATTCCTTTTTCGTTTAATTTTTTAGCTCCAATACCTACTACAATATATTCACTTATAAATTTAAAACCAATTAATATACCTAAAATTGTAAGATGAACGCTATCTTTTAGATAGAACAGACTCACCGGAAATAGTATCCAAAACAACAATCGGTTAAAAGCATAGGTGCCTAAGAGAAGTTTGTGAGTTGGTTTGTAATAATTGGCCGTACTGATGTGTCTTCTTTTTTGGGTGATGAGTTTTTTTAGAGAGGTTTTAGGTTCAGAAGTCATAAAAGAAGCTTCTTCTATACAAATAGCTGTATTTTTACCATTGGCAATGCTATTAATTAACAAATCATCGTCTCCAGACATAATGTTAATATGTTGATGAAATCCTTTGTTTTTAAGGAACAAGGCTTTGCTGTATAGTAAATTTCTACCCACACCCATGTACGGAATTCCTATTTTGGCATAAGAAAAATATTGAATGGCAGTGATTAAAGTCTCGTATCGAATCAATTTGTTTAAAAAACGATAAGGGAGATACGTGTAAGGTCCATACCCTAACACGATTTTTGTAGTTCCCGTAAACTGATTTGCCATTGTTTGAATCCAATGATTATTGTTGGGAATACAATCGGCATCGGTAAATAACAAACAGTCGTTTGTAGCAGCTTTAATACCTAGTGTTAATGCGTATTTTTTATTGCCATAGAAATGTTCTGTATGTTGAACGTTTACAATTTTGATAAAAGAAAATTGAGCAGCATAAGTTTCATAAATATCCAAAGTTTCATCGTACGAACGATCGTTGATAAGAATAATTTCAAAATTTGGATATTCTTGCTCTGTTAATTTCGGAAGTAATTTCTTTAAATTTTCGGCTTCGTTTTTAGCACAAACAATTACAGAAACAGGAAGCGTATTGTTTTTAGTTTTTGTTTTTTTAGAAAAATTAAAAGCATTAAAAATAAAAACGTAAAAACAAGTATGTATAGCAATAATAACCATACATATTGTTAGCAAAGTAAACGTCATGTAAGTAGTACGATTTTACAAACTGTAATTATTTATTCTCACAATCTTCGGGCATTTTACCACAAAAACCACAAGGTTCACCAGAGCTGTTAAAATTGCTGTTTTGACTCGCACAAGTTCCAGAAAACTCTCCGTTTTTTTTACCCCATATTTTAATAGCAATTCCTGCAAAAGCAAATGCTAACAAACCTAGTGAAATTAAAAATAGTTTCATAAAGAATAATTTTTTCAAAGATACAATTTTAAGTTGATACTTTATTAATGTCTAAAAAAGGAGGAAATTAACGAAGGTTACCGTTAGAAATGAATAGACTTAAATAAAGTACATAAATAGATTAGAAAATGAACTTTTTGGAATATAATTGATTTCTATCAAGATTAAAGACATATTGTTTCATACTTTTGTAAGGAACCAATTAAAACTAAAATTTTTATGTACGATCAACTTATTGTAGTGAAAGTAGGTACCAATGTAATGAAAAACAAAAATAACAGAATTGTTAGACCTGTACTTCAGAACTTAGTATCTCAAATAGCTAATTTGTATGAGCGTAATATCATGACAATTTTAGTTTCTTCGGGTTCTGCCATTGCAGGAAAAGAAGTGTTGGGGCCTTCTAAAATTAAAGACAAATCTATTAGAAGACAAGTATATTCCTCTATTGGACAACCAAGAATGATGCGATTGTACTACAATATTTTTCATGATTTTGGAATTAATTGTGCACAAGTGTTGCCTACAAAAAGAGATTTTCAGCCAGGAGTACATAGAGATAATATGATTAACTGTTACAAAGGTTTGTTAGAAGAAGGAGTAATTCCTGTAGCAAACGAAGACGATACGGTTTCTTTAACTTCTACTATGTTTACCGATAATGACGAGATGGCTAGTTTAATTGCAGAGTTGGTAGAAGCAGATAAATTGATTATTTTAACGGATATTGATGGTGTTTATACAGGAAATCCAACAGATGAAGCATCGGAATTAATAGAAGAAGTTTCTGCTACAGAAAATTTAGATAAGTACATTCAAGAAAATCAAAAAGGAGAAGGAGAAGGAAGAGGAGGAATGAAATCTAAAATAAGTGTGGCTCAAAAATCGGCTAAGAAAAACATTCCTACTTACATTGCTAACGGAAAAACAGAAAACATTATTCTAGATATTATTGAGAATGAGTATGTAGGAACCTTAATTTCTAATGAAGTAGATTAAGATTAAAATACATTTACTTCAATTTCCAAATAAATATTAAATAGATCTTTAATTTTTTGCTGAATGGTAGTGGCAATGGTATAAATTTCTTTACCTGTCGCATTTCCATAATTTACCAATACCAATGCCTGTTTGTCGTGCACACCTGCATTTCCAAAAGACTTACCTTTAAAACCTGCTTGTTCAATTAACCAGCCTGCGGGTACTTTTATTTGAGTATCAGAAACAGGGTAAGAAGGAATGGTAGGATATTGAGCTTGCAATTGATGAAAATGAGCACGTTCTATTACAGGATTTTTAAAAAAACTACCACTGTTTCCTATTTTTTTAGGATCAGGAAGTTTACGATTTCTAATATTGATGATAGCATTGCTAATTTCCTTTAAATTTGGAGTGTGATTATTGCCTATTTCTTCTTGAATAGCTCCATACGAAATATTAATATTGTGCTCTTTTGTAGTTAATTTAAACGTAACATTTAAAATAATGTACTTGCCTTTTAAAGTTTGTTTAAAAATAGAATCTCGATAACCAAAATTACACTCTTGATTGGTAAACTTTTTAATTTCTAAAGTAGTTGTATCTATCGCTTCTACAAAAAGAAGGGTATCTTTTACTTCAAAACCATAGGCACCAATATTTTGAATAGGGCAGGTACCTACATTCCCAGGAATAAGAGAAAGATTCTCTAAACCTCCATAATTCTGATCAATACACCATACCACAAATTCGTGCCAATTTTCTCCTGCCATAGAAGTAACTTCTACAGTATTCTCAGTTTCATGGTTAACAATAACACCTTTAATGTCTAAATGGACTACAGTTTGATCAATATTTTGGGTAAGTAACATATTGCTACCGCCTCCTATCACAAAAACATCTCTGTTTTCTTTTAAAACATTTTTGAGCTGTGTAATAGAGGTAACAGAGATGAATTTTTTAGCTGTTACGTTAATTCCAAAAGTATTGTATTCTTTTAAAGAAAAATTTTTAGCGTATTGCATGTCGTGTAATGATAATAGAGTTAAAATAAATTTAGCATCATTACGATTGAAGATACTTTTTATCTACATAAAAAGTTCCAAAAGGAAGTAAAGAACAAATCAGAATAATTAAAAAATCTTTTAGCTTCCATTTCTGTTCTTCTTTTAACAAAAAAGCAAACAATACATAGGCAACAAAAAGCAAACCATGAGGCATTCCTAATGTTTTTACCAGAATGTCGTTTCCGGTTAAATGTTTTAATGGAGTTCCAATACCTAAAAGTAATAGATAAGATATTCCTTCTAACAAAGCGATTATTTTAAAGTTTTTAAGCGTAATCATGTAACTGTTTTTGATAAGATAAAAATACGACTAAAAGGAAAAAGGAACTCATTTTTACATCAGTTTTTTACATATTAACGTTTAATGAGCTACTTTAAATGGGATTTGTTTTTAAAATTAGAAGGCATTAAATCAATATTTCTTTTTTCTGCAGCTTTAATTACAAATGGAATAATAATACTAGCTCCAGGAAGTAGTACAAATGGAATTCCAATTCCGGCTACTTTTAGCAAGTCCAAAGTGTACGATTTTAAAAATTTCTCATCTTCTTTAGAAATGGTACCGCTTAATACATAAGCCTGAATAATGATTCTTGTTTTGTTCGTATCAATAGCTTCATTCTTTAAACCTTTAAAAAAGAGATCCAAGGCATTTGTAACTTTTGTTTTATTTCTCCGAATAAACTGTTTAAATAACCTGTACTTTGTAGATGAGGTTTGCGTTTTCATAGTGAGGCGTCAATATTGTTAGATCATTTTTTTGTATAAAAGTAATCAAATGAGCAAGAATTTAATAGTGTCGTAAAATCTAAGTAACAATAAGGTTAGTTTATTTTAATGTCATTTTTGATGTTTAGGAGATTTGTCTTTTCAATTTTAGGCGTTCTTTCGTTAAATTAAGAGCTTTTTTTTATTCATGATTCCTATAGATAAATAAAATTTAAAAGAGGAGTTAAAATGTTGTTTAATAATAACAAAAGTTTTAAAAATGTGAAAAAACAAGGAAAAGTAGTCTTTTTTTAATGATAAAATAAAAAAAGAGGGTATCTTAGTTCTTTAAATTAAAAAATAAGTAAAATACATATAATATCATGTATTTTACTTAAAAAATAAAAATCAATCAAAAATCAAGAATTATAAAATGAAAAGAGTTACAGTAAAATTACTTTTATGCTTGACTGCAATTTCTGTTTTATCATCATGTAAAACAAAAACTACAGCTCAAAAAAAGGTTGAGAAAAAGCCCAATATCTTATGGATCATTGCAGAAGATTTGTCTCCTTATTTAGGATGTTATGGAGATCCTATCAACCAAGGACATACGCCTGTAATAGATCAATTAGCAAAAGAAGGAGTTTTATATAAAAGAGCCTATGCTACAGCTCCTGTATGTTCTGCAAGTAGGTCTGCTTTGCTTACTGGAGTTATGCAAACGACTACAGGAACACATAACCATAGGTCTAGTAGATTTACCAATGGAGTAGTGGTGCCAGATAGTTTACGAATTTTATTGCCAGAAGGGATGAAAACTGTTCCTGAATTAATGAAAGAGGCAGGATATTTTACGTTTAACAGTGGTAAAGACGATTACAACTTTCATTACGATAGACGTGCGTTGTACGATGTAGGAACCAAAGAAGATTATGTGGCAGGAATGAATGGATGGCAAGGAAATTTTGCGATCGATTTTAAAGGAGTTAAAAAATACGTTTGGAGCGACAGAAAAGATAAAAATCAACCTTGGTTTGGACAAGTACAAATTGATGGTGGTAAAAAAGACGATAAATACGTAAGAGAAGGAGAAAAATTAGCGGTAAACGATGTGCCTTTACCTCCATATTTTCCTAACATTCCATCGCAAAGAAAAGCTTGGACAAGACATTATAACGCCAATAGAGGTTCTGATGTTACTGTAGAACACATTTTACAACAATTAGAAGCAGATGGAGAATTAGAAAACACGATTGTATTTTTCTTCTCAGATCACGGAAGTCCAACTTCATTAAGACATAAGCAATTTTGTTATGAAGGAGGAATGCAAGTACCTTTAATTATAAAAGGAACGCATCCAGGTATTAAGCAAGGAAAAGTAGTAAATGAATTGGTTTCTTTATTAGATGTTTCAGCAACAACCTTATCTTTAGGAGGAGCAACAATGCCAGACTATTTAGTAGGACAAGATTTGTTTTCTAAAGAATTTAAAGGTTCTAAATATGTAATTGGAGCAAGAGATAGATGTGATTATACGATTGATAAAATTAGAACCGTAGTTTCTGAAAACTTTAGATATATTAAAAATTACTATCCAGAAAGACCG
>CALHCC010000020.1 GCA_937930675.1 uncultured Flavobacteriaceae bacterium | reverse complement strand
GTACTTAGAGAACATTTCGGAATGGTAAAACCTGCTGCTACTATGTTTTCTGCAGGTTTGGCAGATCCTGAAATGAAAATACAAGTAACGGCATTAAAAAAATAGAAGTTGTAGCCAGTTTTACGTTAAAATCCCCTTTTTATCGTTTTTGATGAAAAGGGGATTTTTGAATTAGAATGATTTTGGTTTTTTATTTTTCAAGACTAATTTCTGTAGGGAATAATTTTTTAAGTTTCTCTATACTAGCATTGTTTAATTTGTTATTGTTAGTGTTTAAGTTTTCTAAAGATTTGTTTTGAAGAATATTTACATCTGTAAGTAAATTGTTAGAAACATTTAATGTAGTTAACGCTAAGTTTTTAGAAGTGTTTAATTGAGTTAATTTATTCTTAGAAATATTTAGATTTAATAAAGCTGTTTCTTTAGAAATGTCAATGTTCGCTAACAAATTGTTTTTTAAATACAATTCTTTTAAAGCGTTACAGTTTAAATTTACATTTGTAAGTTTGTTGTTTTGCAAATACAATTTATGTAAAGCACTGTTTTGAATAGTAACTTTAGACAGTTTGTTGTTTTTTGCTTTTAAATAAACAAGAGCTTTGTTTTTAGAAATGTCTAACGAGCTTAATTTGTTCTTTTCTATGTGTAATTCATTCAACAACGTATTTTTAGAAAGATTGACGAAAGTAAGCTTGTTTTTTGCTAAATCTAACTTTTGCAATTGGGTATTGTGACTAAGATCAATACTACTTAATTGATTGTTGTGTAGGAACAAATGAGTCAAGGCTTTGTTTGCAGAAAGATCGATATTCGTTAGTTGATTTCCATAAGCATGAAAACTTTTTAGCGCTGTATTTTTAGAAATGTCAATTTTAGTTAGTTGATTATTTCCTACAAAAAGAAAACGTATGTTTTTAAAAGCTTCTATTCCTTTTAGGTTTTTAATGTTTTTATCAGCAACGTTAATGGTTCCTTTAAAGTTTTTAGCCTCAGAAACCTCTATTTCGTTATTATTGTTGGTGTTTATTTTCGCATTTTTTAGTAGTTGTGCTTTAAAATTACCATCAGGTATCGTTACTTTTTGAGCTTGCAGAACGGTAGCAGTAAGTAATGCTCCTAAGAATAAAATTTTCATAGATAATTAAGATTAGTTTTTTTTAAATATAAATATTAGTTATTTAAATAAATAAAAAAATCTTAAGTATATAATGTTATACTTAAGATTTTTTTAATAATATTTTGTTTCTGTTAAGAATTTATTCTTCAGATTCGGGGTTTTTTATAGCATCAATAATTTTAGCTTCTAACTCTTCTGCGAGTTCAGGGTTGTCTTTAATTAAATTTTTAACAGCATCCCTACCTTGTCCTAGTTTGGTTTCTCCGTAACTAAACCATGAGCCACTTTTTTTAATAATTCCATAGTTTACACCAATATCTAGTATTTCTCCTACTTTAGAAATACCTTCTCCATACATAATGTCGAATTCTGCTTGTTGAAAAGGTGGGGCTACTTTGTTTTTTACTACTTTAACTTTGGTAGCGTTACCTATTACTTGATCTCCATCTTTTAATTGTGTTCTTCTTCTGATATCTATTCTTACAGATGCGTAAAACTTTAAAGCATTACCTCCTGTTGTTGTCTCTGGATTTCCGAACATTACCCCAATTTTTTCACGTAATTGGTTGATAAAAATAACCGTACAGTTGGTTTTGTTAATAGTACCTGTTAACTTTCTTAATGCTTGAGACATTAATCTTGCATGCAATCCCATTTTAGAATCTCCCATTTCTCCTTCAATTTCACTTTTAGGAGTTAGGGCTGCTACAGAATCAATGACAACAATGTCTATCGCTCCAGATCTAATTAGGTTTTCAGCAATTTCTAAAGCTTGTTCTCCGTGGTCTGGTTGAGAGATAATTAAGTTATCAACATCTACTCCTAAACTTTCTGCATAAAAACGGTCAAAAGCATGTTCTGCATCAATAAAAGCAGCAATACCTCCTGCTTTTTGAGCTTCTGCAATCGCATGAATAGTTAGTGTAGTTTTACCAGAAGATTCAGGACCATAAATTTCTATGATACGACCTCTAGGATATCCACCAACACCCAAAGCCAAATCCACACCTAAAGATCCAGAAGGAATTACTTCTACATCTTGTACAGCCATATCTCCCATTTTCATCACTGCACCTTTCCCGTAAGTTTTGTCTAATTTATCTAAGGTAAGTTGTAGTGCTTTTAATTTAGCATCTTTATCGTTGGTTTCTTTTGCCATATTTGTAAAGGGTTAGATTGTTATTTTGATTGGTAGCTAAAATACGAATTTATCTATGTAAAATTAGAAATCTATTTTTTTTTACATAGCTTGTTATTGTTTTAAATTGATGTACAAACTTTGCTATAAATCCTTTTGTTGATTGGGTTGATAAGAGGGTGAATTTTAATAATAAAAGTAAGTATATAAATCTCAGTACAAAGTGTGTGAGTAGAGAGCATACTTTTTGATGATTTAAGAACTACTTAAAAATATAAAATCCGTTTGTTTATAAAACAAACGGATTTTTAAGATTATTTATTCGATTTAGAAATCTAGATCAAAATTATCAACATCATCTTCTTTGGGAGGTTGAAGAGCTTTGTTATTTTCTGACATAGAAAAGTCGTTTGCCATTTTAGACATTTCTGCCATTTTGTTAAACGTAGTTAACATTGGGTTTTTATTAATTTCAATATTTCCAGAAACACTTTCTACAGTTTGAAAACCAGAAACGTTAGTAAGTTTCGAGTTGTTGTCAATGGTTAAATGACCATCTATGATGTTTACTTTGTTGAATGTTTTAATTTCTGTTAAAGAAGGGTTGTTAGAAATATGAATAGAGCCAATCATTCCTTGTAAATTACTTAAACCCTCTACATTTGCTAGACTCTTGTTGTTGTTTATAGTAGCTTGTACTTTTACATTGCTTAATTTATTTAAACTATTAATGTCTTTTAAATTAGGATTTCCAGCTAACATTAAATTTTCATTAATAACACTAAGGTTAGAGAAAGCACCTAACTCTACCAAAGATGTGTTTTTAGTAATGGTGATGTTATTAACAGTACCTCCAACATTTTTAAGCCCAGCTAGTGTAGTTAGTTTAGGGTTTTTGTCAATTAAAATATCTCCTTTTACTTGCCTTAGTGCTAATAGACTATTAACGTTATCTAAATTTATATTGTTAGAAATGACTAATTTCTTATTGATAGTAATTACTTTGTTAAAGCAATCTAACGATTTTAAAAGAGGATTGATTGTAATTTGTATTTTGTCTACCGTTCCACTCACGTTTTGTAAACCTAATAAGTTCGCTAATTTTAAATTGTCACTAATAACAACTTCTCCTGTTATGGCAGTAATGGTTTTTAAATTATCTACGTTTTGTAATTTTAGGTTACCTTGAATCACTAAACTTTGGTTGATTTTCGTAATTTTATTAAGCCCTATAGAGGTAAGTAATGGATTAGAAACAATGGTAAGATTTTCTAAAGGTCCACTTACTCCATTAAGTTTGTCTATAGATGCTAAAAAATCATTAAACTCAATTCTAATATCTCCGGTTACTTTTTTTAATTTTTCTAAACCTGTAAAATCTTTTACAGAGGTTTCTAATATTTCTAAATTTTTTACTTGTACAACATCTGATAGCGGGGTTAAATCGTTAATTTCTAAACCATCAATATGAATACTGTTAGGTAAGTTTGTGCAATTAATATATTTGGTCTTAAACTCATTTAATTCTTCTTGTGTAGAAAAATAGAGCTCTTCTTTGGGACATTGTGCTTGTAAAAAATTACTAAATACTACAAAAAAAGTAAATAATATTATGTTAATTTTTTTCATGTTAATTTTAAATATACGTCAAATTTAGGGTAAAAAGTTAAATTAAGAACATTTTGAGTTTTTAAATTCCGAATTAGAATACCAAAAACATGTTATTTGTCAATTTTATTCCAAATATTATACCATACTATTGTTTTGTGCTAAATATGAGGGTATCGTGAATTAAGTTCTTAATAATTAAACAATTTTTTATTTTGGGATAGATAATAAATATAATACGATGTTTCTTTTTATCCAAAAATTATGTTGCTTTTGTCTACTTTA
>CALHCC010000019.1 GCA_937930675.1 uncultured Flavobacteriaceae bacterium | reverse complement strand
CCTTCCAGGAATAGGAGGGCATAAATTTTTATCTGGAATATCCCAAAAAGAAATTTTGTAGTGATGTAGTAACAATGCCTTGTTTAATTCTTTTACTGCTTTTTTATCGGCATATTTAATCGTTTTTGTACCGTATGGATTGGTAAAAACATGAGGAGTTAGTGTAGGGTTTACAGAAATCAATTCATCAAAAGAATAATCTTTTTGAAAAGGATTGTTAGGGTGCATTGCATTACAAATTTGTGGTAAAGATACTTTTTAAAAAACGAGTGAGAAATGTTATTTGTTATTGTAAGCGTTAAAAGAAGGTAATCACATCAAAAAAAAGATAATATTTTACCAAAAGGTGATAAAAAAACGTTCGTAAATATGGTTTCGTTTTATCCAAACCAACGGACTGTGCTGAATAGCAATTTGTTTTAAAATAATAGGTTTGGCTTCTACAAAAGAAATCCAATGATTGTTGTGTTTAGGATGAATGAGCCAATCTTGTTTTACAGGCACATGATACAAAGCCATGGGGAATAAAAAGTCAAGTTCTTTGTAACTAATATAATACCCATTAATGCAATCATTATTAATGTTTTTAAACGAATGATTCATCAAACTTAAAGGGATGTATAACTGAGCTTTAAAATGTACGTTTTGTTGTATGGCAGTAACGTCTATATTTTTAGAGGCTAGCAATTGTTTGCAAACAGGGTGTTGTAGCATGAGAAACTGTTTGTCCTTTAGTTTGTTTAATTTTTTAACCAGAGAATCTCGTAAATTAGGACCTACCCATCTGTCTAATTCATAAGGAATGTCGGTTTTGTATAAGTAAAATTTATAGGTAAGCTCTATGTGTTTTATTCCGTTAGGAGTCTCACAAATAAAATCTAATTCGCCTAAGGTTTGATGTTTGTCTACTTGAATTTGTTGATTTGTAACCAAAGGGTGATAGCCTTTTTGTATTTCTAAGTTTTTTTGATAAAAAACCTCTACCAGTTTACCCAGTCTGTGATGTTTGGAGGTGTTTACACTGCTCAAATCAATATCTTTGGTAAAAGGAATGTTTATTTGTGGGTATTCATAAAAATCCAAATCACTCCATAAGTTGGGTTGATTGATAAAACCGAGGTATTGATAGTATAACTTTTCTAACGATGTCATTTAAAGAAGTTTTTTTAAATGATGATCTAATATTTTAATACCATCAACAGCAGAACTTTTGATGCAAGTATAGTGGTTGGGAATGTTGATTTCGTCTACTTTAGGATCGATAATAAATACTGGGCATTGAGAAGGAATGTGGTAAATTAATCCTGCAGCAGGGTATACTTGTAAGCTGGTTCCTATAATCACAAAAATGTCGGCAGTTTCACAAATTTTAGCAGCTTTGTCTAACATAGGTACTTCTTCACCAAACCAAACAATGTTAGGTCTTAGTTGGTGTCCGTCTGGACAGGTATCTCCTAATTGTATTTCATCACCACCAATATCTTTACAATAATCAGAATGAAAAGAACTTTTTATTTCTGATAATTTTCCATGTAAATGTGTGACCTGTTTACTACCTCCGCGTTCGTGTAAATCATCTACATTTTGGGTGATAATATGCGTGTTAAAATCTTTTTCTAGTGTGGCTAAATATTCATGGGCTGTATTAGGAAAAACAGTTGCGGCTTGTTTTCTACGTTGGTTGTAAAATTCTAAAACGAGTGCCGGATTTTTATGCCAACCTTCTATAGAAGCAACTTCCATTACATCGTGATTTTCCCACAAACCATCATGGTCTCTAAACGTTTTAATGCCACTCTCTGCACTAATACCAGCACCAGTTAAAATTACAAGATTTTTCATACGTATTTTTTTAGAGTCTAGAACCTAATATTTAGAAGCTAGGTGAAATATAGTACTTTATAAATAATTAAAACTCGTAGTGCATTTAAAGATTGATATGTCAGATTGAGTGAATTTTGCCATGATAATGAGCGAAACTTGTATCGAAATCTAGTTCTCGATATTATTTTTTCTTCTTTTTCTCAGAAAAAATCACTCGAACAAACTCTAAATACTATCTACTTCGTAGCTTAAAATTTCATCGTCAATCCAATACGTTTGTTGTCTAGATCTAGCTGAATAACTTTTACCGTAACTATTTGATTTAAGTGCAAAACATCGTTAGGAGAATTGATAAATTGATTCGTGATTTGAGAAATATGTACTAAACCATTTTCTTTAATACCTAAATCTACAAAAGCTCCAAAGTTGGTAATATTGCTCACTTGCCCTTTTAAAACCATTCCTTCGTGTAAATGTTGAATGGTTGTGATGTTTTCATCAAATGTTAATTGGTCGTTTTGAGTTCTAGGATCTTGATTCGGTTTTGCCAATTCGTTTAACAAATCGGTTAACGTTAATACTCCTATTTTGTGTTGTAGTTCTTCATCTTCTTTAAGAGAAAGAATGTCTGTTTTACCGACTAGGTCTTTAACAGAAACGTTTAATTGCTTGGCTATTTGTTGTACCTCTTTATAAAGTTCTGGATGAATACCTGTATTGTCTAAAGGTTGGTCTCCTTGTATTCGTAAAAAACCCGCACATTGTTCAAAAGCTTTGTTTCCTAAACGGGGTACTTTTTTTAGCTGATTGATGTTGGTGAATTTTCCGTGTTCGGTTCTGTAATCAATAATATTTTGAGCTAAGGTAGGACCAATTCCGGCAATGTATTGTAGTAAATATTTACTGGCAGTATTGAGTTGTACACCAATTTTGTTTACGCATCGTTCTACAATATGGTCTAATTCTAACTTTAATAAACTTTGATTTACGTCGTGTTGGTATTGTCCCACCCCAATAGATTTAGGATCAATTTTAACCAATTCTGCCAAAGGATCCATCAATCTACGACCAATACTTACCGAACCTCTTACCGTAATATCTTTGTTAGGGAATTCTTCTCTACCAATACTAGAGGCCGAATAAATAGAAGCTCCATTTTCGTTGACTAAATACACATCAATAGTGGTATCAAAAGAAATAGCTTTTACCCATATTTCAGTTTCTCTACCCGCAGTACCATTTCCAATAGCAATGGCTTCTATGTTAAATTGACGACATAGTTTTTTAAGGATGTTGGTGCTTTCTAATTGTTTTTTTTGAGGAGCATGAGGATAAATCACAGTATCTTCTAACAAATCGCCTTGTTGGTTTAAACAAACCACTTTACAACCTGTTTTAAAACCAGGGTCTATGGCCAATACTCGCTTTTTACCAATAGGAGTTGCTAATAAAAGTTGTTCTAAGTTTTTCGAAAATACTTTTACAGCATCGATATCTGCTTTTTCTTTTAGTTCTTTTAAAAATTCTTTTTCTAAACTAGGTTTTAAGTTTTTGCTAAATGTAGTGGCAATTGTTTTTTTTAAGAGTTGAGCAGCAGAGCTGTTGTTTTTAAGAAAACTTCTTTCTAAAATATCCAGTGCTTTCTCTTTTTCAATGCGAATACCAGAGCTTAATACTCCCTCTTCGGTTGCTCTTAAAATGGCTAATATTCTGTGTGATGGAATTTTAGTAGCCTTCTGCTCAAATTCAAAATAGGTTTTATAAGTACTTGCTTCTTGTTCTTTTCCTTTTTTAAGTTTGCTAAAAAGAATTCCTTCTCTAGTGTACAATCTGCGTAATTGATTTTTGGTATACGTGTGCTCTGTAATCCATTCGCTAACAATGTCCAAAGCTCCGTTAACAGCCTCTTCTTCATTTTTAACAGTCCCTTTTACAAAACGATTCGCATTGATGCTGTTTCCGTTTTGAGACATGATGATTTTAGCAAAGCCTTCCAACCCATTTTCTTTAGCAACACTAGCTTTGGTTTTGCGTTTGGTTTTGTAGGGTAAAAACAAATCGTCCAATTCTTTTTTGTTCCAAGAATTTTCTATTTGTAAAATCAGTTGTGGGTTGTTAATGTTTAGATCCGCTAAGGTTTCTATCATCGTTGTTTTTCGTTTGCTAAGTTCTTCGATTTGTGCTCCTTGTTTTTGAATGTTGAAAATTTCAAAATCTTCCAATCCACCTGTTTGATCTTTTCTGTACCTAGCAATAAAAGGAACCGTAGCTCCGTCTTTTAAAAGATTTAAAACAGTGGTAACTTTACTTTCGGATATGTTGGAAAGTTTAGCAACTTGTAAAGCAATGTCAATATGCATTCTATTTGGTTTGTTAACGAGTGGTAAATATAGTTCTTGATACAGGTTTCCGCAATATTTATTTGTTTCCTTTACCAAGTAGATTAGCGTAAAAACTGATATTGTTTTGTTAACTTGCAGAAATATGATTTTATAAAAAAATATGATTCATAAAATTCGTCATTTTTTTGAAAGATATGGTTTTGATGTTTCATCAAGATTGGCAGATAGACTAGGAATGCGAGCGGTAAATGTTCGTTTGTTTTTTATTTACATATCGTTTGTAACCTTTGGTGTTTCTTTTGGGATTTATTTAACCTTAGCATTTGTTTTAAAGTTAAAAGACATGATTAGAACCAAAAGAACTTCTGTTTTTGATTTATAACTAAAAAAGCATGCTTACCAAAATATACAAAGCCTTATCTTTATTTGCAGTTGTTCTTTTGATAGGAACCATTGTGTTTTGTACGGTGTTTAATTATACCTTATTAGATGCTTTTTTTATGACGGTAATTACCATTACCACCGTTGGTTTTGGAGAAGTACAGCCGTTGGATGATGGCGGTAAGTTGTTTACCATCTTTCTATTACTAATAAGTATTGTAGCATATGGTTATTTAGTAACGGTTGTGTCGCAGTTTTTTTTAAACAACATGCTAATAGAGGTATACAGAACCAAAAAAATGTTAAAAAAAATAAAAAAAATGGAAGGGCATACAATTATATGTGGTTTTGGGAGAAATGGAAAACAAGCGTATAGTAAATTAAAAAAATACAATAAGCCTTGTGTGATTATAGAAAAAGACGAAACAAAATTAGATGATTTGGTGGATCCTACGCTTTTAATTATTAAAGGAGATGCTACCAATGATGAGGTTTTGTTAGATGCAGGAATTAAAAAAGCTC
This sequence comes from uncultured Flavobacteriaceae bacterium, assembly GCA_937930675.1. Taxonomy (GTDB): domain Bacteria; phylum Bacteroidota; class Bacteroidia; order Flavobacteriales; family Flavobacteriaceae; genus Wenyingzhuangia. Next base: position 1,974 of record CALHCC010000019.1, on the reverse strand, counting down.
ATCATTTAATAGCCGCTTCTTCTTCGGATGCAAATAATGTTTACATTGTGTTGTCATCAAGACAGTTAAATCCAAAAATGAATATTGTAAGTAGAGCCAGTAGCGATCAATCTGTAGCAAAGTTAAAAATTGCTGGAGCTAATGATGTTATTATGCCAGATAGATTAGGCGGAGAACACATGGCATCTTTATTAGTAACGCCAGATTTGGTAAAATTTGTAGACATGTTAGGTTTGGATGGTGAAAACAATGCCAATTTAGAAGAAATAGCCGTAGAAGAATTACCTAAGGAATATATAAAAAAATCAATTCAAGATTTAGATGTAAGAAGAAACTCAGGATGTAATGTAATTGGTTTTATTACAGAAAACGATGAATATATTGTCAACCCATCTTCTGATACTATTTTAAAACCCCATTGCAAATTAATTGTTTTGGGGAGTACAGAACAAATTAAAAAATTTATAGAAGTGTATGAATAAGCAAATTTTAAAAATATTAACCTTATTAATGCCAGCAATTACGTTTGCAGGCGGAGTAGACGAAAAAATTAATAGTGTTTTTGAGCCTATTGTAGAAGTACTAGCAGCCGTTTTCTTTTTTAAACCCTTTGCTTTTTTAGGTTTTCAAATGCCTATCATTGTTATGTGGTTGGTTATTGGAGCTGTGTTTTTTACTTTTTACTTAAGGTTTGTAAATTTAAGAAAAGCCAAACATGCGATTGAGCTTATCAAAGGAGACTACGATGATCCGAATCATGACAATGGAGAAGTTTCTCATTTTCAGGCCTTGGTAACGGCCTTGTCTGGAACGGTAGGTTTAGGGAATATTGCAGGAGTTGCCGTGGCTATTGCTACAGGAGGAGCAGGAGCTACTTTTTGGATGATTTTGGCAGGTTTTTTTGGAATGTCTGCAAAATTTGTAGGATGTACGTTGGGAGTTAAATATCGTGAAATTAATGAACAAGGAGAAGTCTCAGGAGGGCCTATGTATTATTTGTCCAAAGGTTTGGCTTTAAAAGGAAAAGAAAAATTAGGAAAAGTACTCGCTGTTATTTTTGCAATACTTTGTGTAGGAGGATCTTTTGGAGGAGGTAATATGTTTCAATCCAACCAATCCTATGCACAATTAAGTAATGTGTTTCCTGTTTTTCAAGGTTATGGATTTGTATACGGAATTGTAGTAGCAATATTGGTAGGTTTGGTGATTATTGGAGGGATAAAATCCATAGCTAAAGTCACAGACAAAATTGTACCATTAATGGTAGCCACTTATGTAATTGCCTGTTTAATTATTGTGGTGTTTAACATTCATCAAATAGGACATGCCATTTCTATTATTTTTGAAGGAGCTTTTACAGGAAAAGGAATTCAAGGAGGTGTTATAGGAGTGTTGGTGATTGGTGTACAGCGTGCTGCTTTTTCTAACGAAGCAGGAGTAGGGTCTGCAGCCATTGCACATGCAGCCGTTAAAACAGAAGAACCAATTACGGAAGGAATTGTAGCTATGTTAGGACCTTTTATAGACACCATTGTTATTTGTACCATGACAGCTTTGGTGTTAATTTTTACAGGTTTTGCAGAAGATACTACAGGTTTAACAGGAGCAGAACTTACCTCTGCAGCATTTAGTAGTGTGTTTCCTTGGTTTAGATATGTATTGTTAGTAGCAATTGTTTTGTTTGCTTTTTCTACGATGATTTCTTGGTCTTACTACGGAATGAAGTCTTTTACCTACTTGTTTGGAAATACTAAAAAAGTAGAGAATGTATACAAAGTCATCTTTTTGTTGTTTGTAATTATTGGAGCATCGTCTAGTTTGGGAGCTGTGATGGATTTTTCTGATATGATGATTCTAGGAATGGCATTTCCAAATGTTTTAGGTTTGTACTTTTTAGTGAAAGAAGTAAAGTTAGATAGCATTAAATATTTTAACAAAATAACATCTGGAGAAATTAAAAAGTTTAAATAATAC
>CALHCC010000018.1 GCA_937930675.1 uncultured Flavobacteriaceae bacterium | reverse complement strand
CATACTATTGTTTTGTGCTAAATATGAGGGTATCGTGAATTAAGTTCTTAATAATTAAACAATTTTTTATTTTGGGATAGATAATAAATATAATACGATGTTTCTTTTTATCCAAAAATTATGTTGCTTTTGTCTACTTTAATCAGATTACTTACCAAATTTTAAGCCGATAAAATAGGTTCGTGGTCTTTGAGGTCCATAATTGTAAGTTACATCTCTATTGGGACCTTGGTCAAAATCGTCTTGATAGGAATCAAAAATGTTTTGAACCCCTCCGTAAAATTCAATAAATGTTTCTTTCTGCTTACTTGTATAGATTTGGTAAGAGGTTTTCCAGTTTAATTCAAAAAAAGCAGAAGTTTTCTCTAAAACACTTTCAGGAATAAAAAAACCTTCTCCTCCAAGGTGTTGTACACGCATAGAACCTGTGTAGACTCCAGATAAATTATTTTGAAATTGTTTGGTAGGAGCATAGCTCAATACAAAATTTGCATAGGTATTAGGGGTTTCGTTAAATGCTGTAGATGGAGGAACGTCTAAACTTTCAGCCCATTGTATTGCTTCGTCAAATCGGGCACTTTGTAAAGTAGCTCCTGCTTGTAACAGCCATTGATTGTTAGGAGCATATTTTAGTTCTAAATTTACTCCATAAACTCTAGCTCCTTCAGAGTTTTGTCTTCTAAAAACAAAAACCTCATCAGAGATTACCATTTCTTGTTCTAGAGCAAAAGCATCTTGCAATCTTGTATAGAATAGTTCGGTAACCAAAGAAAAATCTCCGTGTTTTAATTCTTTGTTCCAATCTAAGGAAGTTAAAAAACTATGCGATGTTTCTGATTTTAGGTTATCATTATTTAAAATTTGTCCTATTTCTCCACCAGCCAAACCAGAATGTACGTCTTCTCCATAAATTTGGGGAGCTCTAAATCCTTTGGCGTAACTAGACCTCCATCTTAAATTTTTGTTGATACTATACAAAACATTTACTCTGGGGTTTAATACAATTTTTTCGTCTGCTAAATTGTGAATGTCTCCTCTCAACCCTGCTAACAATCTTAATTTATTATTCACTGCCCATTCTTGCTGTGCATAAATTCCTAAAATCTTGGTAGTTTGTAGGATTGGTGTAAAATCCTCAATATCGTCTTTTCTATCTGCAATATCGTTGTATTGATATTCAATTCCTCCCGTAAACGTTCCTGTAGAATTTAAAAAACGGTCAAATTTATGAGCATATTGCCCTCCTGTGACAATGGTGTTGTCTTTAGAGTTACCAAAACCACGCAGGCTTTCTAAAATTCGTTCTTGGGTAGGTTCATCACCTCCCAATCCCCCATAGAAGTTTCTGTTTTTAGAGATGGAAGTAGAGGCATAGGCAGAGTAATTGTCTTTTCTGTTAGGAGATAAGTACTCATACGTAACTCCACCAGAAACTACAGTAGATTCTATTTGCTCTGTGATGTCTGATAAAAAAGGTTGTAAATCAAAGTTATTTCCTCCACGTCTAAATTCCTTTGTAGTATTAAAGTCTAAGGTGATTTTTTTTCGATCGCTAGGTCTGGTAAATGCTTTAAACCCAAAAGAAGTACTTTCTAAATCGGTTAATTCCGAAAAACCGTCTCCATCATCGTCATAAAATTCTCTGTCACGTTTTACACCAAAAAGAGCAATCCCAGTAGTTAAGTCATCATTAATTACCGTTCCGTTAAAGGTTAATAATCTGTCTTGAGCTTCGCCATTGATTAAGGCGTAGTTTGTTCCTATGGTAAAGGTGTTTTCTGTAGGATCTTTGGTAATGATATTAATGGTTCCTGCAATGGCATTAGATCCGTATAAAGCAGAACCTCCGCCACGTACTACTTCTATTTGTTTGATGATACTTGCTGGAATTTGATCCAAACCATACACACTGTTTAAGGCACTAAACACAGGCCTACTGTCTACTAAAATTTGAGAGTAGGAACCTCCTAACCCATTTAACTTTACTTCGGAAGTTCCACAGTTTTGGCAGTTGTTTTCAATTCTTAAACCTGGTTGAAAGTTTAAACCTTCAGATAAACTAACGGCTTGTGTTGCTTCTAATACCTTTGCATCGGTAACAGTTACAATTACGGGAGCTTTTTTTCGGTTTAAATAACCTCTAGTAGCTGTAACTACTACTTGGTCTAAACCTAAAATATCTTCTTTTAGTTGAATGTTTAGCGTTTTGGTTTTCCCTTTTTTAGCTTCAATAGTTACCTCTTTACTTTTGTATCCAATAGCTTTAAAAACCAATGTTTGTTGCCCTGGGTTGATGTTTAGTTGGTAACTTCCATCAAAGTCTGAGTTCGTCCCAGTCGTGCTGTTTTTTAATTGAGCTGTTGCAATTAAAGGAAGTCCGTCTTTAGATTGTATCCAACCTTTAACCGTTGTTTGTTGAGCGTTTATAAAACTAATCCATAATAAGGCTAGTATAAATATGTGTTTTTTCATGTTTGTAATGCTGTAATAGAATGCAAAACTAAAATAATTTTTAGACTTGTCTAAAAAAATAGTTAAAACAACTTGAAATTATTATTTGTATGTTTGTAGTTATGGAATTTGACTTATCGCAAACAGAAGAAAATTATTTAAAAGCTATTTACACATTGTTTATGGTGGCTAATAAAGCTGTAAGTACCAATAAAATTGCAGAAAAATTAGCGA
>CALHCC010000017.1 GCA_937930675.1 uncultured Flavobacteriaceae bacterium | reverse complement strand
CTTAAACTCAGTATCCGAGAATATTACGGAAGCTCAACTCTTTTTCGATGGAAACTTTAATCCTATGATGGCCATGATGGTAAAAAAACCATTAACCAATTTTATGAATACTTTAAGCGAAAATTTAAAAACTATTTAAAGAAAACCAATTTCTTTAACGGCATAAGAATACAACAATTCATCTTCTTTTTCTACCTCTAGCAACCCTAAAGAAGAAACACCTACAATTTTCCCCATAAACACTGCTCCCTTTTTATCTTTAAACATACACGGAGTTTTGTATTTGTATAAATACGAAAGGTATTCTTCTTTTATTTTATCACAATTTTCAAGAATATAATCTGTGTGCAACACCTCTTTTAACTTCTCTAAAAAAACAGTTAAAATTTCATTTCTATCATACTCTAAACCTGTTAATAAAGACATAGATGTAGCATGCGTTAAAAATTCAGGAAAATTTAATTGATTTACATTTAACCCAATTCCTACAAACACAGCCATTAATTGCTGTTGTTTTAGCGTGCTTTCTAATAAAATTCCTGCTATTTTATAATGATATGACATTATGTCGTTTGGCCATTTAATTTCTAGTTTTGTAGCCGTACCTAAAAACTCTTGCAAAGTTTCTCGTAATTTTATCGCTACTAAAAAACTAACCACAGGCTGTAATTCTAAAGGAAGACCCTTTAAATTACTGTAAACCGTAAATAACAAATTCTTCCCTTCAGCAGCATGCCATTGAGTATCCATTTGTCCTTTTCCCTGATGCTGTTTATCAGCAACCACCGTTGTAAAATTTTCTAAGCTGTTCTTTTTTGACAATTCTTTCAAAAAAAGACTGGTAGAATCAATGGCATTAAGTTTGATTATGTTCACGAATAAATTATAATTACATTAGCACTAAGAATCGTATAAAAATCGATAACTTTGCTGCAAAACTAAAGATTTTTTAATGTCTAAAAAACACGTAAGTACCGATCAATTAATTGCAACCGTTATTAAAGGGATTGATGAATTAAAAGGTGAAGATATACAATTGATTGATTTAAGAGAAATTGACAACACTATTTGTGATTATTTTATTGTTTGTTCAGGAAACTCTAATACACATGTAAGTGCCATCGCTGGATCTATTCAAAAAATAGTAGGAAAACAAGCTCAAGAAAAACCTTTTCATGTAGAAGGTGAAAGCCAAGCCAATTGGATTTTAATTGATTATATCAACGTAGTGGTGCATGTTTTTCAAAAACCAACCCGAGAACTTTACGATGTAGAGGGACTTTGGGGAGATGCCAAAATCACAAAAATTTCTTCATAAAGCAAAAAGCATTGATACATAATGAGTAAACCAAATTCTAAAAAAAACGCTCCTAAACCTAACGGAATAAAGCCTAAATTCAACTCTTATTGGATATATGCTGCTATTATTGCTGTCATCCTTTCTTTTAGTTTGTTTGATACTTCCGCTTCTGGAACAGACATTTCTAAAAATAAATTTGATGAGTTATTACGCTCTAATAGCATTGAAAACATATTTATTGTAAACAATGATTATGCAGAAATCTATTTAACAGAAGAGGCTCAAAAAACAACCGAATCTAAAAAACAAGACCAAGCACTGCCATGGGCACCTAAACAACAGTCTTTAACCTTTAATTTTGGTAGTTTAGAGAATTTTGAAAATATCATCAAAGAAAACAAAGAGAAATACAATTTAGCACTTGACGTTAAAAACGTGAGCAAAACCGATGTATTTGATTCTTTAATTGGATTTTTACCTTTTATCGTAATCCTAGGTTTGTGGATTTTCTTTATGAGAAGAATGTCTGGAGCTGCTGGAGGAGGCGGAGCAGGTGGTCAAATTTTTAACATTGGAAAATCCAAAGCCAAATTGTTTGACGAAAAACAAAAAGTAAAAATTTCTTTTAAAAACGTTGCCGGATTAGAAGGTGCTAAAGAAGAAGTACAAGAAATTGTAGAGTTTTTAAAAAATCCAGAAAAATATACCAATCTAGGAGGTAAAATTCCTAAAGGAGCCTTGTTAGTAGGACCTCCGGGTACGGGTAAAACCTTATTGGCAAAAGCCGTTGCTGGAGAAGCAGGTGTTCCTTTCTTTTCTTTATCAGGTTCCGATTTTGTGGAAATGTTTGTAGGTGTAGGAGCTTCTAGAGTACGTGATTTATTTAAACAAGCGGCTCAAAAATCTCCCTCTATTATTTTTATTGATGAAATTGATGCCATTGGTAGAGCCAGAGGAAAAAACAACATGACGGGTGGAAATGACGAGCGTGAAAATACCTTAAATCAGTTATTAACAGAAATGGACGGTTTTGGTACAGACACCAATGTAATTGTAATTGCTGCCACCAACCGTGCCGATGTATTAGACAAAGCCTTAATGCGTGCAGGTAGATTTGACAGACAAATTTATGTGGATTTACCAGATTTAAACGAAAGATCGGCTATTTTTAACGTACACTTAAAGCCTTTAAAATTAGGAGACAATGTAAAAGTTGACTTTTTAGCACAACAAACTCCTGGATTTTCCGGTGCAGATATTGCAAACTTGTGTAACGAAGCTGCTTTAATGGCTGCTAGAAAAGACAAAAAAGTCATCGAAAATCAAGACTTTTTAGATTCTGTAGATAGAATTGTAGGAGGTTTAGAGAAAAAGAATAAAATTATATCTGCCAAAGAAAAAAAGACCATTGCTTTTCACGAAGCAGGGCACGCTACCGCAAGTTGGATGTTAGAACACGCTGCTCCTTTGGTAAAAGTAACCATTGTACCTAGAGGACAATCTTTAGGAGCCGCATGGTATTTACCAGAAGAAAGAATGATTGTGCAAACAGAGCAAATGTTAGACGAAATGTGTGCTACGTTAGCGGGTAGAGCTGCAGAAAAAATTATTTTTAACAAAATATCCACAGGTGCTTTAAGCGATCTTGAAAAAGTGACCAAACAAGCAAGAGCTATGGTGAGTATTTATGGTTTAAGTGATAAAGTAGGAAACTTAACGTATTATGATTCTAGCGGACAAGAATACGGGTTTACCAAACCTTATAGTGAAACAACGGCCAAACTTATTGACGAAGAAATTAGTAATATTATAGAAGCTCAGTACCAAAGAGCCATTGATATACTTACAGAAAATAAAGATAAGTTAACCGAATTGGCAGAACGCTTATTAGAAAAAGAAGTTATTTTTAAAGACGATTTGGTAAAAATCTTTGGAGAAAGAGCTTTTTTGGAAGAAGAAAAAGAGAAGCCTAAAACAACCGAAGTTAAAAACGAAAGTACAGAGGTTACTAACGAAACCTTATAGGAATATTATTTGATGAGTTTATTTAGTAAATTTTTTAAAACTTCAAATACCAAACCATCATCTAAAGAACAAAAAATCAACAATCAACCTGTTGTTTTGTCTTTAGATGATTTGTTTGTTAACAACTTTATTAATAAAGGGGGGAAGTTTTTGTACTGTATTAATACTTCTGAAGCAACACAAACACTTAAAAGAATTGCTTTAGAGAATGACTGGAACTCATTATCTTGTTTCGATGATGAATTGACAAAGGCATGTGCAGCATCTAAAATTACAACAACCTCTATTACCTCAAAACAGCCGCTTTTAACCAAGTGCGAACATTTGGTAGCAGATTCTGGAAACATCATGTTATCCTCTAATCAAATTAGTGAGATGAAATTGCGTGAGTTAAACGAGAATTTTATTGTCGTGGCCAAAACCAGTCAAATTGTAAAAAACACAGGGGAAGGATTAACAGGTATAAAATCTAATTGCAAAAGCAAACTTCCTACCAATATTTGTGATATTAGAAATTATAGAATCGAGAAAAATAAAGACAATTTTCTTAGTTATGGCGTATCAAATAGTAAAAACTTATACTTAATATTGGTTGAAGACCTTTAAAAACAAACTATGCTACAAAGAGCCATCTCGGGAATTATATTTGCTACTATTTTAATTAGTGCTATACTGTACAGTAGTCTTACTTTTTACCTACTTTTTTTCTTTTTAATGCTCGTGGCTATTTCTGAATTTCAGAAGTTAAGCAATTACAAAACACCATTACTAACTATTTTAGGAATTGTAAGTTTTATTAGTGCTAAAGGGAGTCTTAACATCCTACAGTCGTACACAAGCATTCAAGATCAAAACATCTCTTTTATTACCAACAATAGCCTGGTATATCTAATCTTATTTTTTTCCTTTTTAATGGTTTTGTTTCGTAAAAAAAACAACAACCCTTTTCAGGAATTAGGAATCATTTTTTTAACCTATTTGTACGCTATTGTTCCTTTTACCATCCTTATCGCCATTCCATTTTGTAACAGCACCAACACCTATCAAGGTACTACCTTTTTAGGTTGTATTATTTTAATTTGGTCTACAGATACTTTTGCTTACTTAACAGGTAAATTTATAGGAAAACACAAACTTTACGAAAAAATATCTCCTAACAAAACCATCGAGGGTTCTTTGGGAGGACTTTTATTTACATTGATTACTGCTTTTATTTTATCTCATTATTTTCTTCAATACACCACACTAGAATGGCTTGGATTAAGTTTTATTATTAGTATTTTTGGAGGACTAGGAGACTTGGTAGAATCTATGTTTAAAAGAGCTGCAAATATTAAAGATAGTGGAAATTTAATTCCTGGACACGGTGGTGTTTTAGATCGATTTGATAGTTTGCTATTTGCAGCACCCTTTATCTACTTTTACTTACAACTAATATCTTAACTATGTTTCACAAAGAAGGAAAACTAATTATTCAAACAACACTTATTTTAGCTCTTATTAGCACCAATATGACGTATTGGTTACTAAAAGACTATCCTTGGTTACAATACATTATATACGCGGTTGCACTCTTTTTTGTGTACATTATTTTACAATTTTTTAGAAACCCAAAACGAATAACTAAAGTTTCTGATGAACATGTAGTGGCTCCTGTAGATGGAAAAGTAGTTGTTATTGAAGAAGTGTACGAACCTGAGTATTTTAAAGACAAAAGATTGCAAGTATCCATCTTTATGAGTCCTTTAAATGTACATGTTACACGTTACGGGTTAAGTGGTTTGGTAAAATTCAGCAAATACCATCCTGGAAAATACTTAGTAGCTTGGCACCCTAAAGCATCCGAAGAAAACGAAAGAACAACCATTGTAGTAGAAAACAAAGTGTTTGGAGAAGTGTTGTATCGCCAAATTGCAGGAGCTCTAGCAAAACGTATTGTAAATTATGCCGTAGAAGGGCAAGAAGTACAACAAGGAACGGATGCTGGTTTTATTAAATTTGGTTCTAGAGTAGATCTATTTCTGCCACTAGATGCTAAAATTAACGTATCTTTAAATCAGAAAGTAAAAGGAGCAGAAGACATTATAGCGTCTTTATAAAATTAAAAGCAAAACATGAGTAAAGAGGAGGATGTATTACAAGATAGATTTAACAAAGCTGTAGCCATTGCTGCAACTATGGAACCTTTACCTCCAGATGTAATGTTAGAATTTTATGCACATTACAAACAAGCAACTAAGGGAGATCATTTTAGTTTTAACGCAAATCAACATCATGGAGATTTAAGAGGTACTTTTAAGTTTAATGCTTGGACACAACTTAGAGGTATTAGCCCTAAAAAAGCTAAAGAAGAATATATTAAGCTCGTAGAAAAATACACAAATCAAATTATATAATTTTAACAAAAACTCATTCCCATGAAAAAGTTTGCCATTATGTTACTAGCTGTAGCATCTTTAACCGCATGTAAACAAAGTAAAAAAGAAACAAAAACAAGTACTACAAGTAACCAACCTACCTACCAATTAGATACGGAAACGGCTGTTGTAAACTGGACAGGATACAAATTCACCACCAAAAAAGGAGTAAAAGGACAATTCCAAAAAGTAAACATTTCTAACAATCAAAAAGCAGCAACAAAGGCCGAAGCTTTAACAGGAGTTGAAGTAGCTATACCGGTAAGTAGCATTTTTAGTAACAACGGAGCGAGAGATACCAAATTAAAATCTTTGTTCTTTGGCTTTATGGATCAAACAGAATTATTATCTGCAAAAGTGGTAAGCGTACAAGACAATGCTGGAATTATTGCTTTTACCATGAATAACGAAACACACGATTTACCTTTTACGATGGAAAATCAAGGAAACAGTAGTTATTTAAAAGCAACCATTGATATTAACAAATGGAATGCTCAAAAAGCACTGGCTTCTATACACAAAGCATGTGAAGTTCTACATACAGGAGAAGATGGTGTAAGTAAAACTTGGAACTTAGTAGATGTAGATGTTGTTTTAAATTTTATTAAAGAATAAGCATTTATCTTACAACAAAACGTTAAAAACTTCATCTTATCGATGGAGTTTTTTTATGTTAAATAAATACCTAAATACCAAACGATAGGGATTCCTTCTACCCAAAAAGAAGCAAAGTAATTGGCTTGATTTTTTTTAGCATAACAAATCATTCCTAGCAACCATCCACTAATCAACATAAAAATTGCAATGTCTTGTTTTACAAATTGTATATGTAACACTACACTGATCAATAAAAAAACACCTGCTAAATATTTTGTGTTTAGAATTCCTAAGTAGATAGGCAATGTTTTAACACGTCCTTTGTCAAAATCTACATCGCGTATATCAAAAGGAATGGTTAAAGCAATTACAAACAACATCAGTTCTAAAAAATACAGCCCCGATGTCACATTAAAATCAGTAATAAAAAAAACAGTAACACCCGCCCACACCCATCCTATTAAAAATATTTTAAGAATGGATAGGTAGCGTAAAGAATAACGCACTCCTCTAATTTTAAAAAAATGACAGGCATACAAAATGGTAATACAACCAAAGGGGATTAATTTTAACAATTGTACAGTCTTTAGAAAAAATAAGAGTCCTATTTCTATAAAACAAGCAATCAACACAAGTGTCATCAGTACTTTTTTATATTGATTACTAAACCGATCCAACAAATGTTCTTTCCCATATCGGAATCGATTAAAATATCGAATAAAGTGATAAGCCACAAAGGTAGCACAACTTAAAAAAACAGCTTCTTTACCTACATTTTTATGAAATACCGTTCCGTTTACCAACACCAAACTGGCTACGGCTAAAGAAACGTGTAAATTACTATAAACGTAAAATTTAAAAAGAATTTGAACGAATTTCATGGGTAAAAAAGACTTATCAACATTTAGATTTAAAATTGATAAAAACATTTAATATCGAAACAAAAATAAAACTTTTATTATCCTTATTTTTGTCGTCCCTAATTTTTATTTTTTTAGAATGAAAACAGACGTTTTTGCACAAAGACATATTGGACCTAACAAAGATGAACAACATCAAATGTTAAAAGCCATTCATGTAGAATCTATAGAAGAACTCATCCAAAAAACAGTTCCTAAGGATATTTTACTAAAGCAAGATTTACAATTAAATACGGCTTTAAGTGAATATGAATATATGGATCATATTCAAAAACTATCTGTTAAAAATCAATTGTTTAAAAATTATATAGGACTAGGATACCATCCTACTATTACTCCTGGAGTAATTCAACGTAATATTTTAGAAAATCCGGGGTGGTATACAGCCTACACTCCGTATCAAGCAGAAATTGCTCAAGGAAGGCTAGAGGCTTTGTTAAATTACCAAACCATGGTAACAGATTTAACAGGAATGGAAATTGCCAACGCTTCTTTGTTAGACGAAGCTACGGCAGCCGCAGAAGCAATGATTTTATTATACAATACTCGTAGCAGAACGCAAAAGAAAAATAAGGCATTACACTTTTTTGTATCGGAAAATGTATTGCCACAAACCATCGATGTATTGTACTCTAGAGCTACTCCGTTACACATAGAATTGGTGATAGCAGATCATGAATCTTTTGAGTTTAACGAAAATTTCTTTGGAGGACTTGTTCAGTACCCAGGAAAAAACGGAAAAGTAGTAAACTATACCAATTTTGTAAAAAATGCCAATGCGATAGAAGCTAGAATTGCCGTTGCTGCAGATTTACTAAGTTTAACTTTATTAACTCCTCCTGGAGAATGGGGAGCTGATATTGTTGTGGGAACTACCCAACGTTTTGGAATTCCTATGGGATATGGAGGACCTCATGCAGCGTATTTTGCTACCAAGGAAGCCTATAAAAGATCTATTCCTGGTAGAATTATTGGAGTAACCAAAGACCTGGATGGAAACAGAGCTTTAAGAATGGCTCTGCAAACTAGAGAACAACACATTAAAAGAGAAAAAGCTACATCTAATATTTGTACAGCTCAAGTATTATTGGCTGTAATGGCAGGTATGTACAGTGTTTTTCATGGGCCTAAAGGTTTAAAATACATTGCTCATAAAATTTTAAATCACGCACACACCTTAAACATTACTTTAAAAAAATTAGGGTTTACTCAGGTAAATGATGTGTTTTTTGATACACTGAATATTCAAGTCCCTTCTGCAATAAAAGTAAAAGAAGTTGCAGAATTGTTACAGGTAAACTTTTTATATCCTTCGGAAACTTCAGTCTCGATTGCTATTAATGAAACTACCAATCTTAACGACTTAAATGAAATTGTAAAAATTATCTGTAAAGCAACAGGTAAAAACTTTACTCCTATTCATCAAGTAGAAGAAATTGATGTAAAACCTACAGTAAAAAGAACTTCGGATTATTTAACAAATCCTGTTTTTAACACACATCATTCCGAAACAGCGATGATGCGTTATATTAAAAAACTAGAACGTAAAGATTTGTCTTTAAATCATTCTATGATTTCTCTAGGATCTTGTACCATGAAATTAAATGCGGCAAGTGAAATGCTTCCTTTAAGTTGGCCAAATTGGGGAAACATTCATCCTTTTGTACCTGTAGAACAAGCACAAGGATATCAGGAAGTATTAAAAGGTTTAGAACAAGATTTAAATGAAATTACTGGTTTTTATGCTACCTCTTTACAACCCAATTCTGGAGCACAAGGAGAGTATGCAGGACTGTTAGTGATTAAAGCGTATCACGAATCTAGAAACGATCATCACAGAAACATCTGTTTAATTCCATCTTCTGCTCACGGAACCAACCCTGCTTCGGCAGTAATGGCAGGAATGAAAGTAGTGGTTACCAAAGCTACTGAAGATGGTAATATTGATATGGATGACCTAAGAGAAAAAGCACTCTTACACAAAGATAATTTATCATGTTTAATGGTTACTTATCCGTCCACACACGGTGTTTTTGAGAGTGGTATTAAAGAAATCACGCAACTTATTCACGATAACGGAGGACAAGTTTACATGGACGGTGCCAACATGAACGCACAAGTAGGGCTTACAAGTCCTGGAGAAATTGGTGCCGATGTTTGTCATTTAAACTTACACAAAACATTTGCCATTCCACACGGAGGAGGTGGCCCTGGAGTAGGACCTATATGTGTGGTAGAACACTTAGCTCCTTTCCTACCCTCTAACCCTGTGATAAAAACAGGTGGAAAACAGGCTATTAATTCTATTTCTGCTGCTCCATGGGGATCTGCTTTGGTTTGTTTAATATCGTATGGATATATTAAAATGTTAGGGGCTAAAGGTTTAAAATCGGCTACAGAAAATGCGATTTTAAACGCAAATTATATTAAAACCAAACTAGAAACAGAATATGAAATTTTATATTCTGGAGAACACGGATTTTGTGCACATGAAATGATTGTTGATTTTAGACAATTTAAACCCAAAGGAATAGAAGTAGTAGATGTAGCAAAACGATTAATAGACTACGGATTCCATGCTCCTACGGTATCTTTCCCTGTAGCAGGAACCTTAATGATTGAGCCTACAGAAAGTGAAAACAAAGAAGAACTGGATACCTTTATTAATGCCATGCTAAGCATTAAAAAAGAAATTGATGAGTTAGATATACACGATGAAAATTCTGTATTAAAAAATGCTCCTCACACACAACACATGCTTACAAACGACCATTGGAGCTTTTCTTATTCTAGACAAAAAGCAGCATTTCCAGCAGCACATTTATCAGACAATAAATTTTGGCCTTCGGTACGCAGAGTAGACGATGCTTATGGAGATCGTAACTTAGTTTGTTCTTGCGAACCTATAGAGAATTATCTGTAAACACATAAAGCTATCTAAATTAAAAATACTAGAAGCTTTTAAAGTGCCTCCAAAATGTTAGACACCATTTGGAGGTATTTTTATTTTAGATATCCTATAGGAAACACTCGGCATTTCTTAAAAAAACATCAAATTTTGTTTCACGATATTCAACCCCTGAAAAAACGTTATAAAACTCATTAAAAGCCTTTAAAACATAGCTCTTACAAAATATTAACGTTACGCTTCCCACGAAATTCAACCTGCGTAATTTTTAAAGTACTCCAAAAGATTAGAATTCGAGCTACAAAAAAGTGTTCTCAGATGTTTAATACTTACTCATAATGTCTTATTTTTGTGGCTACTCGACAAATGAAAAAATAAAAACTAAGTATTTTTACGTAGTTTTTTTTATTGTAAATTTTAAATTAAATCATGAAAGAAATCACCAAAGAAACCTATATCAACTGGTATAAGGACATGCTTTTCTGGAGAAAGTTTGAAGATAAATTGGCAGCAGTTTACATCCAACAAAAAGTTAGAGGATTCTTGCACTTATACAACGGTCAAGAAGCAATTTTAGCGGGATGTTTACACGTTATGGATTTAGAGCACGACAAAATGATTACTGCTTACCGTAACCACGTTCAACCTATTGGAATGGGTGTTGATCCTAAAAAAGTAATGGCTGAATTATACGGAAAGGTAACAGGTACTTCTAAAGGTATGGGTGGATCTATGCACATTTTCTCTAAGGAGCACGGTTTTTATGGAGGACATGGTATTGTAGGAGGTCAAATTCCTTTAGGTGCAGGTATGGCTTTTGGTGATAAATACAACGGTGTTCCTGGAGTAACTTTATGCTTTATGGGAGATGGTGCTGTTCGTCAAGGATCGTTACACGAAACGTTTAACATGGCTATGAACTGGAAATTACCTGTAGTATTTGTTTGTGAAAACAACGGATACGCCATGGGTACTTCTGTAGAGCGTACAGCAAACCACCAAGAAATTTGGAAATTAGGTTTAGGATACGAAATGCCTTGTGGACCTGTGGATGGAATGGATCCTATTAAAGTTGCTGAAGCAATGGAAGAAGCAATTGATAGAGCTCGTAGAGGTGACGGACCTACTTTCTTAGAAATGAAAACATACCGTTATAGAGGTCACTCTATGTCTGATGCACAACACTACCGTACAAAGGAAGAAGTTGCAGAATACAAAAAAATTGATCCTATTACGCAAGTATTAGATGTAATTAAAAAAGAGGAATACTTAACAGAAGAAGAAATCAAAGCGATTGACAAAGGTGTTAAGAGTAAGGTTGCAGAGTGTGAAAAATTTGCAGAAGAATCTCCATTCCCAGAAGCTCAACAACTATACGATATGGTATATGAGCAAGAAAATTACCCATTTGTAAAACATAAATAATCCAAGATATAAAATATGGCTACAGTAATAACAATGCCACGTTTGAGCGATACGATGACCGAAGGTACCGTTGCTCAATGGCTTAAAAAAGTAGGTGATAACATTGAAGAAGGAGACATTTTAGCTGAAATTGAAACTGACAAAGCTACGATGGAATTTGAATCTTTTAACGAAGGTACTTTATTACACATTGGATTACAAGAAGGTGATACAGCTCCTGTAGATAGTCTATTGGCTATTATTGGTGAACAAGGTGAAGATATTTCTGGATTATTAGCTGGTGGTGCTGCCCCTGTTGCTGAAACGGCAACTGAAGAAGCTCCTGCTGCTGCAAAGGAAGAAACAGCTCCAACTACAGAAGCTACTGCAATTCCTGATGGAGTTACTGTGGTAACCATGCCTCGCTTAAGTGATACGATGACAGATGGTACTGTTGCTTCTTGGTTAAAACAAGTGGGTGACAAAGTAGAAGAAGGTGATATTTTAGCTGAAATTGAAACAGATAAAGCTACCATGGAGTTCGAATCTTTTAACGAAGGAACTTTATTATACGTAGGTTTACAAGAAGGTGAAACTGCACCTGTAGATAGTTTATTAGCAATTATTGGTGAAGCTGGAACGGATGTTGCTGCTGTTGCTGCTAATTTTGGAACTGCTGCTGCTCCAGCTGCAAAAGCTGAGGCACCAAAACAAGAAGCTCCTAAAGCTGCTGCTCCAAATACGGAAGCTCCTAAAGCCTCTGCTACTACTGCTACTAAAAAAGTAAGTGCTATTAATTCTGAAAACGGACGTATCGTAGCTTCTCCTTTAGCAAAAGCATTGGCAGAAGAAAAAGGAATCAATTTAGCAAAAGTTGTCGGTACTGGTGAAGGAGGAAGAATTGTAAAAGTAGATATTGAGAACTATGTTCCTGCTACCGAATCTGCTCCTGTAACAGCCTCTATCCCTGCAGCTCCTGTAGGCGAAATTAGCCAAAGAGAAGAAAAGAACTCTAACATGCGTAAAGCTATTGCTAGAGCCTTAGATAAATCTCAAACTGAAAATGTAAACTTTACCATCAGTATTGATGTAGATATGGACAATGCGATTGCATCTCGTAAACAAATTAACGAATTGCCAGATACAAAAGTTTCTTTCAACGACTTAGTTGTGAAAGCTTCTGCAATGGCCTTAAGAAAGCATCCACAAATTAATACGGAGTGGACGGTAGAGAAAACAATTTTTAACGAGCATATTGCTGTTGGTGTAGCTGTTGCTATTGAAGATGGTTTAGTAGTTCCTGTGATTCCTTTTACAGATACTAAGAGTTTAACTCAAATTGGTGCAGAAGTTAAAGATTTAGCTATTAAAGCTAAAAAGAAAAAATTAACACCTGCAGAAATGTCTGGAAGTACATTTACAGTATCTAACTTAGGAATGTTTGGTGTAGATAACTTTACCTCTATCATCAATCAACCTAACTCTGCTATTTTATCTGTAGGAGGGATTAAACAAAAACCTGTGGTTAAAAACGGAGAAATTGTAGTAGGTAATGTAATGAACTTAACCTTGTCTTGCGACCATAGAACCATTGATGGTGCCGTAGGTGCCGCTTTCTTAAACACCTTAAAATTGTTTATAGAAAATCCTGTAACGATGATTGCTTAAGCAAGTGCAATTAATTAAAAATAAAAAAACACCTTTGTTTCACGACAAAGGTGTTTTTTTATAGTATTTTTTTTAATATTCTAAATAATAATCTAATACCATTTACCATTAAAAAATTTCATATTTAATTGTAAATTTGTTTAAACAACGTAACAGTTTAACCACTCAACTTTTTAAAACATGTAAAATCATATGTTAAAAATGGTATAACTTTTGACGTTGTTTTGTACATTATTACCAATAACCTTAAACCGTATAATGAATTACTTTAAAAAAGCTTTTATAGCCAGTCTAACTTTAGTGGCTATTGCTTGTACCCATAAACCCAAACACGCTAGTATAGAGGGAACCATTAAAAATCTACCTAAAGAGGTATCCCAAGTTATTTTAAAAACCAAAGACAAAGTAAAAACTATTAATATAGAGAATGGCTCTTTTAAAGACACCATTACCATTGATGGTGAATTTGCCTATTTACAAATAGGTACTTTTGGAAAAACTCTTTTTTTAACTAAGGAAACCAATTTAATAATTCATGCAGATGCGAATGATTACGCAACTAGTATTGATTATAAAGGTGCTGGAAAAAAAGTAAATATTTATTTAAATAACAGAGAACAAATCACAAAAGAAGTTTTTGAAAACTTGGATAGCATCAATACACTAGATCAAACGGCATTTACTAGCTATGTGGATAAAATGGTAATGCGTATTGAAACATTACTTAAAAAGAATGAGGATATAGACCCGATGGTTTCTAAAACAGAAAAAGAAAATTTAGCCTTTTTTGTTCAGAATTTAAAAAAACAATACAATGTAGTTAACCAAATAGACGATAGTTTAAAAAAAGGAACTCCCTCCCCTACTTTTAGCAATTACGAGAATTACAAAGGTGGAACTACTTCCTTAACCGATTTAAAAGGACAGTATGTATATATTGATATTTGGGCTACTTGGTGTCCACCCTGTAAAGCAGAAATCCCATATCTAAAAAAATTAGAAGAAGAATTCAAAAATAAGAATATTCAATTCGTAAGTATTTCTATAGACAGCCCTAATGCTAAAGACAAATGGAAAGCCATGATTAAGAACAAAAAAATGAGCGGTATTCAATTATTTGCCAATGGAGATCAAGAGTTTTTACAAGCATACGATGTTCGTGGAATTCCCAGATTTATTTTACTAGACACTCAAGGAAATATTATTGATGACAATGCTCCTAGACCCTCAGGAAGTCAAATTAAAGAAATTATTCACAACTTACCTTAACAACCACAAGCCTGTAATTTTTTACAGGCTTTTTTTAATTTAATTTTAGAATTAAATTAAAAGATTTACAGTAAACACAGCATCAATTCCGTTAAATACTTTTTCAAAAAACAAAAATTCGTGTAATCTATTAACATTCACTTTTTTTATCAATTTAATACCTTTTCTTAGTCTATTTATCTATTATCTTTGGTGCAATTAAGCAAGAAATTAAAATTAATTCCAATGAAATATCGTATAGAAAAAGATACTATGGGAGAGGTACAAGTACCTGCTGACAAGTATTGGGGAGCACAAACACAAAGATCTATTAACAACTTTAAAATAGGACCTGCAGGAAGCATGCCTTTAGAAATTGTTTATGGATTTGCTTACTTAAAAAAAGCAGCTGCACATGCAAATGCAGAATTAGGTGTTTTAGAAGAAACTAAAAAAGACTTAATCTCTAGTGTTTGTGATGAAATTTTAGCAGGTAAACACGATGACCAGTTTCCATTAGTTGTATGGCAAACAGGTTCTGGAACGCAATCTAACATGAATTCTAATGAGGTAATTGCTAACCGTGCTCAAGAATTAGCAGGAAGAGTGATTGGTGAAGGAGAAAAAGTAATTGCTCCTAACGACGATGTTAATAAGTCTCAATCTTCTAACGATACGTTTCCTACGGGAATGCACATTGCAGCTTACAAAGCTGTGGTAGAAATTACCATTCCTGGAGTAGAACAATTACGCAACACCTTAAAAGCGAAATCGGATGCTTTTAAAGATGTGGTTAAAATTGGTCGTACACACTTAATGGATGCTACTCCATTAACTATTGGACAAGAATTCTCTGGATATGTATCGCAATTAGACCATGGATTAAAAGCCTTAAAAAATACTTTACCACACTTATCTGAACTAGCTTTAGGTGGTACTGCTGTAGGTACAGGGTTAAATACTCCTGCAGGTTACGATGTATTGGTCGCTAAAAAAATAGCTGAATTTACTGGATTGCCTTTTGTAACCGCAGAAAACAAATTTGAAGCATTAGCTGCTCACGATGCCATTGTAGAAACACACGGAGCTTTAAAGCAAATTGCTGTTTCTTTAAACAAAATAGCGAACGATATCCGCTTAATGGCTTCTGGACCTCGTTCTGGAATTGGAGAATTAATTATTCCTGCCAACGAGCCAGGATCTTCTATTATGCCAGGTAAAGTAAATCCTACCCAAGCAGAAGCGATTACCATGGTAGCTGCACAAGTAATGGGGAACGATGTTGCTATTGGTGTAGGTGGTTTACAAGGTCACTACGAGTTAAATGTATTTAAACCCGTAATGGCTAAAAATTTAATTGAATCTGCACGTTTAATTGGAGATGCTTGTGTTTCTTTTGATGTGAACTGTGCCGTAGGAATTGAACCGAACTACCCTGTAATAGAAAAGTTATTAAACAATTCTTTAATGTTAGTAACCGCATTAAATACCAAAATTGGTTATTACAAAGCCGCTGAAATTGCAAATACAGCACATGCTAACGGAACTACCTTAAAAGAAGAAGCTGTTCGTTTAGGCTATGTTACTCCTGAACAATATGACGAATGGGTAAAACCAGAAGACATGATTGGTTCTTTAAAATAATTATAAAACACTATACTTTTAAAAAACGCAATGATTTAAAGTCATTGCGTTTTTTATTAAATTTAGAACAAACGTTCGGTAATTAAAATATTTTTATATCTTTGAACCATGAGACCACAAAAAGTAGACGATACTGTACTTATTAACAATTTAATGAATGTGATAAGAGCAAAAGGATATGATGGTGCTAGTTTAAACGAGCTAGCAACAGCATCAGGTCTACAAAAAGCAAGTTTGTATCATCGTTTTCCTGGAGGGAAAAAAGACATTGTACGTTCGGTCATTCATCATATTAGTGATTGGAGTCAAAAAAATATTGTGGCTATTATTCAGAATACAGGAATAAATCCAGAAGAAAAGCTAACACGCATCATTCATAATTTAGATACCTTTTATGCAGGCGGACAAAATGCTTGTATTCTAAAAACATTGTCTATGGACAATAGTTTCCATTTATTTGGTGATGAACTAAAACAAGGAGCTATTACATGGATGGAAAGTTTTACAGAGTTAGCACAACTTTTTAATCACAACCAAAAACAAGCAACTATCATTGCTCAAGAAGTAGTTATACAAATACAAGGAAGTTTGGTTTTAGCGAAAACACTAGGAAATGATGCTGTTTTTAAAAACGCATTACAAAATATTATCAATCTTTATAAAAATTAAAAAAATTTAACCTTTTACATTACCGAATATTCGGTAATTAATTTTAAAATCCAAAAAAATGAGTAAAAAAGCAATCGTATTATTATCAGATCCAAAAGCAGGATCAGAAGAATCTTTAGGACGTTTATTTAACGCTTTAGGAACCGCATGGGAATACAAAAATGCTGGACAAGAAGTGAAAATCGTTTTTCAAGGAACAGGAACCAGATGGCCCGAAGTTTTAGATAACGAAAACCACCCTGCACATAAAATATACAAAGAGTTAGCCGATGTCATAGAAGGGGCTTCTGCAGCCTGTGCTCAGGTATGGGGAGCAAACCCACGTGGGGTAGATTTAATCACCAACAATCCGGTACCTAATACTATAGGAACTTCTAGCTTTTTAAAATTAGAAGAAGAAGGATACACCATCTTAACTTTTTAATTCACACAAAAGGGTTTGTTCTTTTCATTATAAACAGCAAACCCTTTTTTTAACAACAATAGTATGTTTCATAAAGGAGAGTTAGAAGTACAACAAAAAATGAATGTGCAGAACATTGCCGTAAAGGTTGGAAATTCCATTAACCATCAAATTATTGGAGGAGCCATTCCTTTTATAGAGAGTCAATCTACTTTTGTAGTGAATTCGGAAGATGATCAAGGGAATCATTGGACGTCTTTACTGGTAGGAACTTTAGGTTTTATACACGTACCCACTAACAGTACTTTTGAAATTAATATAGATGCGCTTGCGAGTGATAAACATGATGTATTCTTTGAAAACATCAAACACCAAAAAAA
This sequence comes from uncultured Flavobacteriaceae bacterium, assembly GCA_937930675.1. Lineage (GTDB taxonomy): Bacteria > Bacteroidota > Bacteroidia > Flavobacteriales > Flavobacteriaceae > Wenyingzhuangia. The sequence continues at coordinate 5,465 of CALHCC010000017.1, read as the reverse complement.
CATAGGTTGTATTTTTATAGAATTAGCCAGTACAAAACGTTACAGAGTCAATGGAATAGTAACAAAAATTACATCTTCTAAAATTTTTATTCGTGTTACAGAAGCGTACCCTAATTGCCCTAAATACATTCAGCAACGAGGTATTAACAATGTACTTTCTACACAAAAACCATTACAAACTGTAGACAAAAAATTACCTACACATCTTATAGAGCTCATTAAAAATTCGGATACTTTTTTTATTGGTAGCGGTGTTGATGACAAGAAAGATGCTTCTCATAGAGGAGGAAAAACAGGATTTATAGAAGTGCTAAACCCTAAAACACTTAAAATTCCAGAATACGTAGGCAATAGTTTGTACAATACGTTAGGGAATATAGCCATCAACCCCAATACGGGTTTGTTGTTTATAGACTTTAGTAACAACAGTGTATTACAATTAAACGGAAAGGCAACTATTTTATACCATCAAAATTCTGAAAAAGATAAACTCCATACAGATACAGGTTTATTTTGGACCTTTGAAATTGAGCAATACATATATACCCAAAATCATCACGTTATCGACTGGGACTTTAAAGCTTTTTCTAGGTTTAATTATTAAAAACCATTTAGACAAATTACAACTTAACACAATAGGTGTGATCTCTTAATAATTCTTATGAAAAACAGTAACTTCGTGTTTTTGCAAAAATCAACATGGCAACAAACGAATACATTGAAGTTTTAGGAGCAAGAGCTCACAATTTAAAGAATATTGATGTTAAAATACCTAGAGATAAACTGGTAGTGATTACCGGTTTAAGTGGTAGTGGGAAATCGTCCTTAGCTTTCGATACCATTTATGCTGAGGGACAACGACGTTATATTGAAACATTCTCTGCCTACGCTCGTCAATTTTTAGGTGGTTTAGAAAGACCCGATGTAGATAAAATTGATGGCCTCTCTCCCGTAATTGCCATCGAACAAAAAACAACCAACAAAAGTCCACGTTCTACCGTAGGAACCATTACAGAAATTTACGATTTTTTACGTTTGTTATATGCTCGTGTTGCCGATGCGTATTCGTACAACACCAACGAAAAAATGGTGAGCTATTCTGATGAGCAAATCAAAGAACTAATTCTTAAAGATTTTGATGGAGAGAAAACCTTGGTGTTAGCTCCTGTCATCAAATCTAGAAAAGGACATTACCGTGAATTGTTTGAACAAATTGCCAAGCAAGGATTTACCAAAGTAAGAGTAGATGGAGTAATTGTAGACATTACCAAAGGAATGAAGGTAGATCGTTACAAAACTCATGACATAGAAATTGTAATTGACAGATTGGTGATTAACCCTGAACAGGAAAAAAGATTAGATGAAACCATAAAAACGGCCATGTATGCTGGAGATGGTGTGTTAATGGTGTTAAAGTTTAACGAAAACAAACCTAGGTATTTTAGTAGAGCCTTAATGTGTCCTAGTTCTGGAATTTCGTATCCATTGCCAGAACCCAATTCCTTTTCTTTTAATTCTCCCAAAGGAGCTTGTTCTAACTGTAATGGTTTAGGGAATACGGCAGAAATTGAGTTTAAAAAAGTAATTCCTAACGACAGTGTTTCCATTAAAAAAGGAGGAATCATTCCTTTAGGACCTCAAAAAAATACTTGGATTTTTAAACAATTGCAAAGCATTGCAGGTGCTTTTAATTTTAAGTTAGAAGATTCTATTGCCAACATTCCTAAAGAAGCCATGGATATTATTTTACATGGTGGAAAAGAAACCATTAAAATAAAAGCCAAAGCTGCAGGGGTTACCAAAACCTACCAAATAGATTTTGAAGGGATTGTTTCTTTCATCAAAAACCAACACAAACATGCAGATTCTAAAAGCATACAACGTTGGGCTAAAGAATTTATGACCGATGTTGTTTGTGGTGAATGTAACGGTAGTCGTTTACGCAAAGAATCTTTATATTTTAAAATTGATGGGTACGATTTGGGAGTACTAGCCAATATGGATATTGGAGAATTGGCAGATTGGTTTCATAAAATTGATAACAAACTAAGCGACAAACAAAAAATTATAGGATCGGAAATTACCAAAGAAATTAAAACCCGAATTCAATTTTTACTAGACGTTGGTTTGGATTATTTAACCCTAAACAGAACCTCTAAATCTTTATCTGGTGGAGAGGCACAACGTATTCGTTTGGCTACACAAATAGGGTCTCAACTCGTGGGTGTTTTGTATATTTTAGACGAACCTAGTATTGGATTGCACCAACGTGATAACGAAAAACTCATCAACTCTTTAGAACAATTAAGAGATGTGGGGAATTCTGTATTGGTCGTAGAGCATGACAAAGATATTATGGAGCGTGCAGATCATGTAATAGATATTGGTCCTGGGGCTGGAGTGCATGGTGGTACTATTGTGAGCGAAGGTTCTTTTGAATTGTTTTCTAAAGTAGAAACTTTAACCGCTGATTATTTAACCCAACGTAAAGAAATTACCGTTCCTAAAAAACGAAGAGAAGGTAATGGTAAAGAATTGGTGTTAAAAGGAGCTAACGGAAATAATTTAAAAAATGTAACGGCTCACTTTCCTTTAGGAAAACTAATTTGTGTGAGTGGAGTGTCTGGTAGTGGTAAATCTACCTTAGTAAACGGTACCTTATACCCTATTTTAAATGCACATATTTACAACGGAGTTAAAAAACCTCAACCTTATAAAAGTATTGAAGGTTTAGAACATATTGATAAAATTATCGATATCGATCAATCTCCTATTGGACGTACACCGCGTTCTAATCCTGCCACTTATACCAAAACTTTTGATGAAATTAGAAGTTTATTTGCCAAAACGCCCGAGGCTTTAATTAGAGGATACAAACCCGGTCGTTTTTCCTTTAACGTAAAAGGTGGACGTTGTGAAACCTGTGAAGGTGGTGGTATGCGAGTCATTGAAATGAATTTTTTACCCGATGTACATGTAGAATGTGAAACCTGCCAAGGAAAACGATTTAATAGAGAAACTTTAGAAATTAGATACAAAGGAAAATCTATTTCTGATATTCTAGAAATGACCATCAATGAGGCGGTTGATTTTTTTGAACACATTCCAAAAATCTACCGAAAAATTAAAACCATTAAAGAAGTTGGTTTAGGTTATATTACTCTAGGACAACAATCTACCACACTTTCTGGTGGAGAAGCGCAAAGAATTAAACTAGCCGCAGAACTTTCTAAACGAGATACGGGTAATACTTTTTATATTTTAGATGAGCCTACTACAGGTCTGCATTTTGAAGACATTCGTGTTCTAATGCAAGTCATTCAAAAACTAGTAGACAAAGGAAACACCGTATTGGTGATAGAACACAATATGGATGTAATTAAATTAGCAGATCATATTATAGACATCGGTCCAGAAGGTGGTAAAGGAGGTGGTACTATTGTTTGTAAAGGTACTCCAGAACAAGTAGCTAAAAACAAAAAGAGTTACACCGCTAAATTTCTTAAAAAAGAACTTTAAAACCCTTTTGAATTTATTCTGTCGTATAAATTCGAATTGATTCGTTAAGTTCGTTTATTTGTTGAGAATTCACAGTGCGACAATTAATTTTTCAAATGATATTAAGTCCTATTGTCTTTTTGAATCATCTTATCTCTCTTTAATTCCATCAAACCTCAAAACTGGCATTTTAAACGTTTGTTTTAAGAATATATTTATTAATTTTTGGCACCTTATTTGGTTAATTTTTTAATACTTAGTTCATTAAAATTTGATTTTGATATAATCTATATATCAAAATTATTGATTAAATTAAGTAAGTAAACTTTAAATTAAGATCATATGACAGATAAGGAGAAAGAAGAACAAAGAATTTACGATAAATTCAAGCAAAAAACGTGGAACGAAATAAAAACCAACGACTCTTGGGCGGTCTTTAAAATCATGTCTGAGTTGGTAGATGGTTACGAGAAGATGGCTAAAATTGGTCCTTGTGTCAGTATTTTTGGTTCTGCAAGAACAAAACCCAACGATTCCAATTATATTTTAGCAGAAGAAATTGCCTTTAAACTCACCCAAAGTGGTTTTGGAGTCATTACAGGTGGAGGTCCTGGTATTATGGAAGCCGGAAACAAAGGAGCCAATAGAGGAAAAGGAACTTCTGTAGGTTTAAACATCGAATTGCCTTTTGAACAAAACAACAATCCTTGGATTGATGCTGATAAAAATGTAACGTTTGATTACTTTTTTACCCGCAAAGTAATGTTTGTAAAATACTCACAAGGTTTTGTAGTAATGCCTGGAGGATTTGGAACGTTAGACGAACTTTTTGAAGCCATTACTTTAATTCAAACCAAAAAAATTGGTCGCTTCCCTATTGTACTTGTAGGAAGTAAGTTTTGGGGAGGAATTATTGAATGGATCAAACAAATACTACGAGACGAATACAAAACCATTAGTCCAGAAGATTTAAATTTATTCCGTATTGTAGATACTGCAGATGAAGCCGTAGCTCACCTAAACAAGTTTTACAACAAGTACAAATTAAAACCCAACTTTTAACATTGAAACTAATCTTAAGTATTCTTTTTAGTGTACTAACTTACAGTCTCTATAGTCAAAACAACTCCATGATTATAGAGGCTAAATTATATCCAAAAACCAATAAACTAGCCATTCAACAAACCCTTGTTTACCACAACACAAGTACAGATTCCTTAACAAAAATTGTACTTAGAAATTGGCCCAATAGTTACAAAAACGACCACACTCCCCTAGCCAAAAGATTGCTAGAAGATTATAAAACTGATTTTTATTTTTCTAACAAAAACGAACGTGGATACACCAAAATTAACGAGATCACAACGATACCTAACAAAGGCACGTTTGAGATTCCTGAGCAAGCACAAGATTTAATTTTTGTACAACTCGCTACCCCCTTAGCTCCTAAAGATAGCATTACACTGCACTTAAACTATACGGTTAAAATCCCTCACATCAAATTTACAGGTAGCGGAGTAAAAGGAGTCGATTATTTTTTAGAAGACTGGCACATCACTCCTTCTCTTTATAAAAATCATCAATGGGTACTAGATATCCATCAAAATTTAAACAATCAATACAACCCTCCTACAAATTATAAGGTGACGTTAAAAACACCTATAGGCTATAACGTATTTAGTAACTTTAATCATCAAAAAGACACAACAACCTCAGAAGTTACTCATTATTTAACGCATCAAAATGCTACGCAAACTCATTTGAGTATTGTTTTTTTAAAATCGTATCTAGAGGTCGCAACTCCTAATACTAAAATACACACCAACTTTATTTCAAAAAAAATAAGCATTGCTGTTCAAAAAGAAAAAATGCATAAAATGATGTTGTTTTTACAAGAAAATATAGGTACACTTACGCAACAAAATATTTTAGTAGACAAAAAAACATACCAACAAAATCCTATCTAC
>CALHCC010000016.1 GCA_937930675.1 uncultured Flavobacteriaceae bacterium | reverse complement strand
GAAGCTGGAATTCCTTCACAATAACCTAAAGCTAATGTAGTAAAGGGTAGTAGGCTACTAAAGTTACCACAATCTGCATCTACACTTACTTGAATTTCGTAATCAGTATCGTTATTTAAGCCTGTTAATGTATGTGTTGTTGTGGTAATTCCATTGATTTCTGTAAAAGTTGAAGTTCCTACTTCTCTAAATTGAATTTTAAAAGGACCTGTTTCTGTAGAGTTCCAACTTAGAGTGGCTTGGTTTTCAAAAATGTTTGATGTAGCTACTGCAGTAGGTGCTGCGGGATTGGTGTTTACATTAATATTTTGCACACTTGTTACGGTTGAAGTTCCGTTGTCAAACGTCCAAGTAATGGTAAAGTTTCCGTCTGTAGTAAACGTTGTAGGGTCTGTTGTTGTACCTACAATTAAAGTACGACATTCAAAATTAAGAATTGGAGCTGTAGCCGTATGTTCACAAAAAGCATTTATGTTTTGTAAAACAGGGCTTACAAAACCACCTGTGTATCTTGTAATGGTTACGTTAGCGGTACAAGTATCTATTAACCCGTCTGTATCTGTTACAGTTAAGGTAACGGTATTGTCTCCTAAATCGTTACAAGTAAAATTTGTTTTGTCAAGAGCTAATGTTAAATCGGCAGGAGAATCAACGGCATCGTTAGAACCATTGTTGATTTGTCCAGGTGTAATGGTAGCGTTTCCAAAAATGTCTAATTCTACACTTATATTTTGGCAAATTGCTGTAGGTGGAGTAGTTGCAGGTCTTATGGTAATGTCATAATCTTCAAATTCACCTGCTTGATTATCTAACGTAGTGGGAGAAAAACCTCCTGTATTATTATGTTGTATAGCAACCCTTATTCTTGAAGCACCTGTGTATCCAAATGTATTAGGAACTGTAAAAGTAAAAGGGATGGTAATACCACTACTACTAGTAGGATTGGCTCCGGAAAAGGTGAAAACTTCTTCGCCAGCATCTACAAAATCAGTTCCATCTCCGCTGTAATCAATCCAAACTCTAATACCTACAGTGTTATTATTAGCAGCTACATAGGTAATGTTACCTGTATATGTATCCCCTATGTTAAGAAAAGTAGTATCACTATATAGTGTATACAAGTTTTCGGTATTATCAGTAGTATTGTTGATTCCGTTTAAGGTGATAACACCGTCTAGGGTGAAATTAGAAATGTAAAATTGATCATTAGAAGCTCCTCCTGATATTGCTGGAATAGTATATTGTGCTTGTGTATTTGTTAAACAACAAATACTGATAATAAAAAATAAAACAGAACGAATTAAAATGGATGAAAATTTAAAATGCATAGCTAATAGTTAAATAGATTTAACAAAAATATTTTCTACAAATATAAGATTATTAAGGTTGTATATTTGAATAAATTGAATTGATTTATGTTATTTTATTTATTTAGACGTAATTTTTATCAGAGTTTACTTAAATATATAGATGAATTGTTAAAATGTGTTTCTTTTTTAGCATTTTCCATTTTATCAAAGTTTTTAAGTAGCATGCTTAGTCTAGGGTTTGTGTTAAAAAAAGAGCGGTGCTTGTGCATAAAGTTCCAAAACAATCCATCCCAAGTTTGTTGCCATTCTCCTTTAGGGTAATTGCTCATTTTTAGAATGTAATTAGAGCTAGAAATATAAGGTTTGGTAGCAAATAAGCCTCCATCTGCAAACTGACTCATTCCGTATACATTGGGTACCATCACCCAGTCATAAGCATCTACAAAAAGTTCCATAAACCATTGATAAACCTCATTAGGATGAAATTCACACAATAACATAAAGTTTCCTAATACCATTAAACGTTCTATGTGGTGGCAATATCCATCTTTTAAAACAGATTTAATAATGGTATCTACGGGTAAAATACCTGTGTCTCCTGTGTAAAAATTAGGAGGGATTTTACGCGTGAAATTCCAAAAATTGGTAGTTCTAGCCTTGTTTCCTTTACAAACATACATGCCTCTAATAAATTCTCTCCAACCTATAATTTGTCGGACTAAGCCTTCTGTAGCGTTGATAGCAATATCATGTTGCTCCGCATACATTAGTGTTTTGTTTAGTACATCTTTAGGAGTTAATAAGCCAATATTTAACATGGGACTCATAATACTATGGTGTAGTGTATGGTTGTTTTTTAGCATGGCATCTTCGTAATCTCCAAAAGCATAAAACCGATTCTCTAAAAAATTAGACAACCATGCTTCAGCACTCTCAAAGGTATGCGGGTAAATGCTTGTAGTGCTTATTTCTCCTAAATTAGAATTAAAATATTTTTTAACATAATCCGTAGCTTCTAACCAGTAACTGTCTTGGGGAGCGTAATGTATGATGGGGGGGGTGTTTTTAGCAGGGAATTTTTTTCTATTTTCGGTATCAAAACTCCATTTTTCTCCCACAGGTTGTTCTTTGTTGGTCAGTAGAATTTGATGTTTTAGTCTTTGCTGTTTGTAGAAAGTAGCATGGTAAAACTTTTTTTTGTTCGATTTAAAAAAAGAAGCTAAGTCTTTTTCGGAATTTATAAAGAGTGGAGTTTCTAAACACTTTGTGTGTATGTTATGTTGTTTTGTGTATTTTAAAATTCGTTGTTGCAACCACTCATCTACGGGGTTGATATAGGTAATCTGTGTTACTTTTTGTTCTGCTAGATAGGCTATTAATTTTCGGATGTCTGAAATAGCCTCGTAGCTATTAATATAATGTACAGTATGTTTTTTAGCAAGTAGAAAGTCGTAGTAACACTTCATACTGGCTCTGTGATATGCAATTTTTGTTTTGTGAAAATTATATTGTTTAAAAAACAAAAACTCTTCTATCATAAAAAAATCATCTTTAGATTGAAGCATTGGATGATTTTTAAATAGCTGATGAGGAAAAATAAGGTGAACGTTTTTCATGTTTTATTTATGTTGCTTACATTTTTTACTACAATATTTTACTTCGTCCCAACATGTTTTCCACTTTTTTCTCCAAGAAAAGGGTCTATTGCAAACACTACAAATTTTAGAGGGAAGGTGTTGTTTTTTCATGCTTTAGATTGTTTTAATTCTTTTTTGCATTTTTTCCAGTAACTAAAAAAAGAAGGGTAGTGGCCCGAAACGTTAAACAACCATTCTCTAGGTTCTTCTATGCCTTGGTAATGTATGTTTAATGGATGTTCTTTATAATAAATAGTTTGATGAGTGTATAATTCTTGTCTAAGTTTCTTAAAAGACTTTGTGTACACTTGAATATTGGGGATGTTTTTTGCTAAAAAGAGAACAAAATCAATACATTGTTTAGAAACAGGATACTGTGTAAATATTTCGGGTTCTAAAAGTAGAATTCTATTCGCTTTTAAGTCTAATTTCCAGTTAGGATCTAAGTTGTAGTAATTGTAAATGAGTACGGGTAATTTCTCATCAAGTTTTAAAATATCAGCATTAGGTAACTGCGTGGTTAAATGAAGTGATGTTGTTTCTTTGAGGATTTCTGGAATTTCTAAGTCTGAAATTTCATCATAAGAAACATCTAAAAAAGTGTTTTTTTGGTTACTATTAAAAAATGTATTGATGTTGTTTTGATTGGCATAGTATTTTTTGTTGGCATTGGCACCCGCAACCCATTGCCAACTTAAAGCATTGCTAGCCCAATCTCCATCCAGTAAATGATAATACATCCAGTGTGTAGGACTTTTCCAATGGCTATTGGCAATATTACAAGTAATAGCAGCAAGGTACATGCGTATATGGTTGTGTACGTAGCCTGTTTTGTAAAGGGTTTGGATGCCTTTATCAATCACCTCAATTCCGGTAGTGTGTTCTAGAATTTGCAAAGGAATTTGGTGATGGTGTACGTTGGACTGTACGTGTTTTAAATCTTGATTAATTTTTTGTTGTTTCACTTTCCATACCTGTTGCCAATAATCTCTCCAAGTGAGTTCCTGGATAAATTTTTCTGCTTGCCAAAAAGAATAACCGTTCTTTAAAATGCGATCTCGTACAAATTTTGTAGAAATAACGCCTCTGGATATAAAAGGAGATAAGTAGGACAGCGCTCCATTTTTATGATTTCTGGTTTTTTGATATTGAATAGGATTTATCTGATCTATTCTATCTAGTATTTCATCATAATTAATAAAAAAATCCATGTACTGTTTTTAGTAGGTACAAAATATGGAGTTTTCATAAAAAAGAGAGATTTGATGTGCATTCTGTGTTAATCAAGAAATAGTTTAAACAGTTTAAAATTTGGTAAACCAATTAAAATGTTTGTGTATAATAGCGTCTTTATTTTCATGGATAAAGTTTACATAGGCTTGGCTGCTAGGGGACAATTGCTTGTCTTTTAACCAAATTAAATTCCATTCGGTTTCAATAGGTAAATTAGGCATGGGCACAATTTCTAATTCACGGTTTAATAGCTCGTTTTTCATGCCTATTAACGGCATAATAGAATAGCCCATTCCTGCTACAATAGCTTGTTTTACAGCTTCGTTAGAAACCAATTCAATAGTTCTGGTAGATGTTATTTGATAGGAAGAAATGTATTTTTCCATCGCTTGCCTCGTAGCAGAACCCTGCTCTCTGTAAATTAACGAAATCTTCTCTAAATCTGATGGATTAAAATGTGCAACAGGTCCTTCGATTTTACTTTTTCGGGTTAAGTACAGTTTGTTTAACATCAATTCAATAGTGTTGATGTTAAGATTTTCTGGAATGGTGGATACGAGTGCAAAATCGGTTTCGTTTTTCTCTAAAGTTTCTATCACTTTAGCTTTGTTAGTAACATCAATAATTAACTCAATGCCAGGGAATAATTTAGAGAATTTGGTTAAAAAATACGGAATTACATATTTACCCGTAGAAACTACAGAAATTTTAATTTTACCGGTTACCATGCCTTTAAAAGCCAATGCTTTGTTTTGAATATCGGCCATTTGATTTACAATTTCTTGGCAGGCTAACGCTATCTCTTGTCCAAACTCTGTTACATGTATTTTTCTTCCAATAACTTCTATAAGTGGTACATCAAATTGTTCTTGCAGTTTTTTTATTTGAATAGAAACGGCAGGTTGTGTTAAATGGAGTTCTTCAGCAGCTTTTGTAATGCTCTTTTTCTGAATCACTTTTAAGTAAATTACAAGTTGATGTAAAGTATAGTGCATAATTTATATTTATGTTTTACATGTAAAGTATAAATATAAATATATGAATTTGATTTTAGAAATTTGAAACATAGAAATCAATAAACTTAAAAATGATGAATATAGATTTACTGATAGAGAACCTTACCAACCCTGCTTTGTTGTTTTTTTTATTAGGAATATTGGCAGTACAGTTAAAAAGTGATTTGGAAATTCCATCCAATTCGTCAAAGTTTATTTCTCTATACTTACTTTTTTCGATAGGTTTTAAAGGAGGGCAAGAACTTGCCCATAGTCATTTAGGACTAGAGGTCGTATGGATTTTGTTGTTTGGAGTTTTGTTGGCTACAATTGTGCCACTCTATTCCTTTTTTATTATAAAGAAAAGACTGGGAGTAGAAAATGCAGGAGCCATTGCAGCAGCTTATGGTTCTGTAAGTGCTGTAACATTTGTTACTTCGGTATCGTTTTTAGAAATGCAAAATATAACATTTGGTGGGCATATGGTAGCTGTAATGGCTTTAATGGAAGCTCCTGCCATTATTGTAGGGGTATTGTTACTATCTCTTTATAGAGAAAACAAGCTAAAAGGAGTGAGTTTTGGTAACGTTATAAAACATTCTGTAACTAACGGAAGCGTATTGTTAATTATGGGAAGTTTAGTCATAGGTTTTATAGCAAGTGAAAAACAAGCAGTAGGTATTGCTCCATTTACTACAGATATTTTTAAAGGGTTTTTAGCGGTATTCTTATTAGACATGGGAATTACAAGCGGAAAAAAATTAACAGCATTTTGGAAAAATGGAGTGTTTCCTTTGGTGTTTGCTATCGTAATTCCAATGATTAACGGAACCATAACAGCTTATGTAAGTAGATTTGTTAGTGATAGCCACGGAGATCAGTTATTGTTTGCGATTTTAGCAGCAAGTGCCTCTTATATAGCTGTTCCTGCAGCTATGAAAATTGCAGCACCCAAAGCCAATCTAGGGTTATACCTGCCTATGGCATTGGCAATTACTTTTCCGTTTAATATCACTTTAGGGTTGCCTCTTTATATGTACATCGTGGAGTTTTTATAAAAAGAAAGGTTGAGTTAGTTTTTTAGATTAAATTTAAAGATATTTTGATAATTGTTTAAAAACAGATTGAGCACTTTGTATAGCACCTTCCATATATCCAGAAAATTCTTGAGTAGTTTCAGTACCCGCTATAAAAAGAGAGTTATTTAAATAGGCTTTATGAAATACCTTATTTCCATTGTTTTGATGAGGTAGTACAATATCGTTGTATTCTGATGAGGTAAAAGACTCTTGTTTCCAAATCATTTCTTCATAATTAATATAGTCTCTAGCTTTAGAACCATAATATTTTTCTAGTTGATTTAAGATAAGATGCAATCTTTCGTCTTTATTGATTTTATAAAAGTTCCCATTCATAAATCCTGTTAAGGCAAATAGGTTGTTTTTATAATTAGATTGATCGTACATTTCTGGAATAGGGCCTACGTTGCTAAAAATAGTACCACTTAAATTATCTTTTTGCCAAAAAGGTTCCTTGTAGGTAAGACTCACTTTAATAGATTCTCCCATCCAAGTATGTGTTTCTTGTGCGATAGTGCTAAAATCGGATCCTA
>CALHCC010000015.1 GCA_937930675.1 uncultured Flavobacteriaceae bacterium | reverse complement strand
TTTGATGATTTAAAACAAGTAAAGCAATGGCTCTATAAAATGATCAAAGAAATGACTCCAGAAACTATAAAATCAATCGTTGGGAATCATCACTATCTAAATGCTTTTAATAAGACATTTAATTTTTAAAATGGTATTAATTTTTGTTAACACAAAAAAAAGAGGAAAACAATTTTGTTTTCCTCTTTTTTTATTTTAAACTAATTTATTTGTTACGATTTTAGCAACATCCTCCACCATCATAATGGTAGGTAGATTCTGAAAAGTAAATATCGTCTCTTCCTAAATCTTTTAAAGCTTTTGCTGTTTTGTCACAAATGGCTAAAGGCTGATTTTTTAATAAGGTATGTCCTTTACCATCATCAAAAAAGTCTTCGTCTCCATAATAAATAGCAGCTTTACCTGTAAAAATACAAGGACCATCTTCTGGCATAGGGTCTTTAATAGCAGCTACTTCAATAGATTCTATATAGATTAACTCTTCTGTAGGATAGTTTTTAGGATCTAAAATACGATACGGTTTTCTGGCTCTAATTTCAATGGTTCCAAAGCCAGCATCGGTCAATGCTTTTACGTATTCTGCGATAGGTAAACTTCCGCTTAAACATAAGGCACGTAAACGTTCGTCATTACGCAATTCATCGTTCATAGGTTGTTCACAAGTAGGATCACTCATTACCAAACGACCGTGAGGTTTTAAAACACGATACATTTCTGCAATGGCCTTTTTTAAATCTTCTGCTTTAAAAATATTAAATAAGCAGTTTTGTGCAGCGACATCAATAGAATTATCTTCTACAGGTAGGTTTAAAGCGTCTCCTTTTTTAAGGTCTACAAATTCTTTTTTAAACCAATCGTTTTTTTCTTCGGCTTCAATAAAGTTTTTGGCAGAAGCTTCTAACATTTCATCCACAACATCTACACCTACAACACCTGATTTTTGGCGAGAAAAATAAGAGAATTGTAACAATTCCATTCCTCCACCTACACCTACATATAAAATTTTAGGGCTACGTGTTAAGTCTCTTGCATGTACGGTAGAACCACATCCGTAGTTCATTTCTTGCATAATTTTTGGAATGGTAAGTCCTGGTAATTCCCAAATTGGGTTGGTAGTACAACACAGTCCAACATCTGGCGTTAACGCTGCTTCTTTATATACGTCTTTGGTGGTTTCTAAATAACTCATTTTTTATAGTGTTTTAATCAATTCCTTATACAAAGTGATTAGCTGAGGTTCTGCTTTGGCAGCCATTTCAAAAATTTCAGGAATATTAATAGGTTTTAAATGATTAGGGTCGCATTCATCTGTTAATACAGATACTGCAACACATGGTAAATTTATTTGATTGGCTACAATCACTTCCGGAACGGTACTCATTCCAACAGCATCTGCTCCAATAATTTTTAAGTATTTGTATTCTGCTCTTGTTTCTAACTGAGGGCCTACTACAGAAGCATATACCCCTTTGTGTAAGTTAATGTTGTGATTTGCCGCAATGGTTTCTAAAGTAGCATTCATCTCTTGATGATAAGGAGCAGACATGTCTACAAAAATATTTCCAAATTCTTTGGCATTTTTAAAGGCTAGAGGAGAATCTCCTTGTAAATTAATATGATCATCAATTAACATTAATTCTCCTTTTTTAAAGTCTAGATTAATCGCTCCTGCGGCGTTAGAAATTAAGAGTTGCTTAGCACCTAATGCTTTTATAATTCTAATTCCGTAAGTTACTTCATTAAAATCATAGCCTTCATATCTATGAAAACGACCATTCATAACCACAATATTTTTTCCAGCCAAACTTCCAAAGATTAGTTTACCTGCATGAGATTCTAATGTGGCAGCTACAAAATGTGGAATGTCTGTATACGCAATTTCGTGTGTAACTGTAATTTGTGCTACTAATTGACCCAAACCTGTTCCTAAAACAATGCCTACTTGTGGTGTAGGAATTCCTTTAGAAGTTAAAAAATCAATACTTTCTTGAATGTGATCTAAAGTCATAAATTTAAGTTTGGGGTGCAAAATATAAAAATCGCAGTAATTTTTTAATAACTATGATTTGAAATAATTGCTGAAGCGTTTATGTTAAAAATCTAATTGTTTAATTAAATTTTCAGCTGTTTTTAATTTTTCTTCAGCTCCCATCATTAATTCATCTGCAGGTATCACAGTAATATCTGTAATTCCTAAAAAGGATAAAATTTGTTTTAAATAAGGAGTGTTAAAATCTACAGGACTGTTTAAAGGAACCCCACCGCTAGGAATTACAATAAATGTTTTTAAGTTTTTTAACAAACCAACAGGTCCATTTTCTGTATATTTAAAAGTCATTCCAACTCTTACAATTAAATCGATGTACGTTTTTAAGGTAGCAGGAATAGAAAAATTGTAAATAGGTGCACCTATTACTAAGACATCTGCATCTTTTAATTCTTTTACCAAAGCATCAGAAACTGCAACTGCTTCTTTTTGAGAAGGAGTTCTTTCTTCTTTAGCAAAAAAAGAATCAATCATAGCTCCATTTAGTTGAGGCAAATGTTCTTTTACCAAATCTCTATCTACCACTTTCGTATTTGGGTATTTTTCTTTGATATTGTTTACAATAACATCAACATATTTTCTACTCACAGAAGACTGTGTATTGGCACTTGAGTTTATTTGTAAAACATTCATAATAGTTTTATTTATAGGATTTAACGATTGAATATAATGCTGAATTCTCATCGATATCTTCTAAATAGTCGATATCATTGAGTTCATCTAACAAAAATACTTCTTCATTTTCAAAATCTTGCAAGGTTTCCATCAATACGGTATCTGTTCCCCAGTTTTTATGGGTGAAAACATCTGTTCTAGGTTCGTTTAAGCCTAAAAGGTAATAACCTCCATCTTCTGATGGGCCAAGTACATTTTGCGTTTTTACTTGTTCAAAAGCTTCTTTAATAATTTCAGAAGTTAAGGTTTCAATATCACTACCAATCACAACAATTTCTAAATAACCTGCCGAAAAACCTTTAAATACAGCTTCTTGCATTTTTATTCCTAAATCTCCTTGAGCTTGGATTAATTTCATAAAACCACCTTCATCCCATAAGTCGTCAAATACAATTTCATCGGTATAAAAAACCCATTTATCAACGTCTAAATCTTTGGTAATACCGTGTGTATGTATTACCAATTGGTTGTAAACTTTTAAAGCTACCTCATCAGAAGTGTCTTTAGCCAAACGTGTTTTTACTTTTCCTAACTCAGGTCTACGAGTAAATATAATTAAGAGTTGATTGCTCATTGTATAAGTTTAAGTTTACAAATTTAAAGATTCGTAAACTTAAACACGTGTAAAATTAAATTTTATGCTACTGTTCCTTGGCAACTACTTCCTGCACCTGCCGTACAACCATAACAGTGTTGAGATACAATAATGTTACGGTTTTTTAAAGCCTCAGCATCAAACTCTGAGAGGTGTTTACCAGTGGTAGCTACTTTTAAATCTAATTGCTGATTAAAATCACAGTCGTACAAGTATCCTTGCCAATCTACAGAAATGGTGTTTTTACACATCACACTTTCTACAGCGGTAGGATTGTAAGCATCTACCAACTCATCCATGTAATCTTCGTAATTTTCAGTGGCTACTAAAAATTCTAAAAATCTACTTACAGGCAAATTGGTAATGGCAAATAAGTTGTTAAACGTAATATTAAAATCTTCTTTAAGAGCGGTTTTAAATTCATGTTCTAAGTCTTCTTGATTTCCTGGTAAAAATGCTCCTGAAGGATTAAAAACTAAATCTAATTTTAGTCCGCTGCCTTGTACTCCGTAGCCTACTTTGTTTAATTCTTTTAGTGCTTCTATAGAAGCATCAAAAACACCATCACCACGTTGTTTGTCTGTTTTACCTCTTTTATAAAAAGGCAAAGACGATACGACATGAACATTGTGTTTTTTAAAGAATTCAGGTAAGTCGTAGTATTTTTTATTGGCTCTTAAAATGGTTAAGTTAGAACGAACAATAAAGTCTTTTACTCCAATTTTACTTGCTTCTTCTACAAACCATCTAAAGTTTGGATTCATCTCTGGAGCTCCTCCTGTTAAGTCTAAAGTAGTAGCACCAGACTCTTTTAATTTATCCAAACACAATTGCATGGTTTCTGTGGTCATAATTTCTTTACGATCTGGACCTGCATCTACATGGCAATGTGCACATACTTGATTACACATATACCCAACATTTACTTGAAAAATTTCAAGGTTGTTGGGTTTTAAGGGAAACTGATCGGTTTCTGATGTTTTATCTTTAAAGGTAGGAAGATCGCCATTAGCAAATATTCCACTATTAAAAAGAGCTAGTTGATTTTTAGGATCCGCTAAGCTGTCTTTTCTTTTTGCGAGTGATTTCATTATTCTGAGTTTATAAGGTTTAAAGTTGAAGGTTGAAAAGTTGTTAGATTAAATTATCTTAAAAAGAAGACTTTAAAACTTTATGAACTTTCAACTTGTAACTCAAATTCTACATCGACAATTTATCGTATTTCTTCATCATTTGTACTCCGTGTACTAAAGTTGCTCCGGATTTTATAGCCGCAGCAACATGTACTGCTTCCATCATTTCTTCTCTGTCTAAGCCTCTTTTTAAACCATCCGTAGTATAAGCATCAATACAATAAGCACATTGTACCGCGTGTGATACTGCTAAGGCTATTAAAGACTTTTCTCTAGAAGTTAAAGCTCCTTCTTCAAAAACCTTTCCGTAGTATTCAAAAAATTTCTCTCCTAGTTCTTCATCCCATTCATTAATTTTTCCAAAATCTTTTAAATCCTTAGGATCGTAGTATGTCTTTTGCATTTATAGCTTGTTTAAATTCCAATTATAATCTTTGTACTTAATAGAAGCATTTGCGTTTGCTTTTACGTTACTGTACTTGTTGATAAAAGTAATCAAATTGGTTTGTTGCGTAAAATCATTTTTAAACCAATCAAAAATTTGAGACAATTCTACAAAATCAGCATGAATATGGTTTCTAACAGGATCGTTAATAAAATCTTTAATTCCTTTTGTTAGTAATTGTTCTATGTTATTTTCTGTAAAAGCTTTATTAATTAAAGCAGGACATGAAATAGAAGCACAGTTTACAGCAACATGAATACGAGGGTCGTTGTATTTTTTTCTTAAAATTTCGTGTTCAATATGGTTTAATGTATATGTTTTCTTTCCCACTTTTACAAAAGGAAGATCCCATGCAGACTTTCCGTTTTCTTTAATTTTAGTGATAGATGTAATAGGATAGTTATTTAAAATTAACTTAATAGTATATGCATTGTAAACATTCACCCAAAAAGCTTTGGTTTTGTTTTTAGACCAGCTTTGTTGTGGAGAGGTATTGTTTAAATACGTTAAATAAGTATCTAATTTAGTTTTGTCTTTTAAAAAAGCATCGTAGTTAACACCTCCTTTAGAGGTAACATGGCTTGTTAAAAGTTGGTTCCAAATTTCTGACTGAGCAAAAGTTTGAGTACTAATAAAAATAAGTATGGCTAAAATGGTTTGTTTGATCATAATAATTGTGTGATTAATTGAATGGTAGCCGTAATGGTTAATAAACTACCAATAAGTGTGTTTTTAAAAGATTTTTTTTGTGTAATTAATTGTTTTCCAATTTTACCATATAATAGTAGAGCAAATAGCTTACCAAAATACACTGCTGCAAAAAATACAATGCTGCTAATTGGAGTTATAAAATTTGTATATTCAATTGAAATTTTAGAAGTTAACGTGGCAATAGCAATTACCCAATATGCCCATACAGATGGATTAGCAAGTCCTAGTAAGAACCCTTTATTAAAATCTGAAATATGAAGATTCACTGTTTTTTGAGTTTCTTCTTTTCTGGTGAAAAAATAGATGGCTAAACTAAAAAGAACCGCCACCATAAAATATTGGAGAAAAATATAATTGCTAATGGTGTTTAAAATAGTATTTCCATATTTGTAAGCAAATACGGCAATAATTACTTCAGAAAAACCTGCTGCAATAGCTATTCTTTTCACAGCCTTTTTCTTGTAAGCAATACTGCTATTAATTACTGCTAAATTTACAGTACCTAAAGGCAATGCCCCTAAAAAAGACAAGATAAAACCAGATAAGAAAAAGAATGTAATTTTCATATAAAGCTTAGTAGTTTAATGATGAGCAACATTACAATTTTTGTTAAAAAAATCATATAATTTAATGTTTTTTTAGTGATGTATTGATGAGATAAATAGACTCTTATAGAATAATATCTTATGATTTCTTAAATGTAATGCTCAGCTTTTTGTTATTTTTGCGGTACAAAATATAGAAAAAATCATTTTTTATGAAAGCATATGTATTTCCTGGACAAGGAGCACAATTTACAGGAATGGGAAAAGACTTGTATGATAACTCATTGGTAGCAAAAGAGTTGTTTGACAAGGCAAATGAAATTTTAGGATTTGAGATTACAAAAATAATGTTTGAAGGATCTACAGAAGATTTAAAACAAACCAACGTAACGCAGCCTGCCATTTTTTTACATTCGGTAATTTTAGCAAAAGTGTTAGGGGATAACTTTACACCCAATATGGTAGCAGGACATTCTTTAGGAGAATTGTCTGCTTTGGTGGCAAATAACGTTTTGTCTTTTGAAGATGGTTTAAAGTTAGTAGCAAAAAGAGCAGATGCGATGCAAAAAGCATGTGAATCTGTACCAGGTACTATGGCTGCCGTTTTAGGATTGGATGATGAAGTGGTTGAAGAATTGTGTGCAACTATTGAAGGAGATGTGGTAGCGGCTAATTATAATTGTCCTGGGCAATTGGTGATTTCTGGAGGATTTAAAGCTGTAGAAGCAGCGTGTGAGTTGGCTAAAGAAAAAGGAGCTAGAAGAGCATTGTTATTACCTGTAGGAGGAGCTTTTCATTCTCCATTAATGGAGCCTGCTAAAGAAGAATTGGCAGCGGCTATCAAGGCAACAACGTTTAACCAACCTACTTGCCCTGTGTATCAAAATGTAGTGGCAAAGGCGGTAACAGACCCTACAGAAATTCAACAAAATTTAATAGCTCAGTTAACAGGAGCTGTAAAATGGACACAATGTGCAAAAGCCATGATTGCTGATGGTGCTTCTGAAGTTATAGAAGTAGGGCCGGGAAAAGTGTTACAAGGTTTATTTGCTAAAATTGATAGATCTGTAGCAAGAAGTAGTGCAGAAATTTAATTGCTTTAATTTTATAGCAATCAAAAATCCCTTTAGAATTTTTCTAAAGGGATTTTTAAGTTAATGCTTACATGCGTCGCAAGTAATGTCTTCTCTTGTATTTACCCAATGTGTTGGATTTAATTCTGTATTTCTTCAAATGTAGTTTGGATATCCGTAGTGGGGAGTTTACAAGCACCATCAATGCAAGTATAAATAAGTGTTTTGCCTTTCATATATCTGTCTTTAAGTAATGGCATGTTGTTGTTAGCACTACTTCCGGCAATTAATTTATTAGGAATGTATATCTGATTCAATTCTTTAATTTTATCAATAGCATGTTCCCCCACAATAGCAATTTCATAAAAGGGACTACTAAAATTGGAATATGTATTCATCCAGTTAGCATAAGCGGAACCATAATTTACAAAGTTGTTGGAAACATGATGCAGCATTTTTTTACTAGTTTTTATGTAGTTGGGCTTGTAAAAATAATGTCCTAGTTTAAAAAGATTGTTTGCCAATATAGAATTAGAAGAGGGAATTACGTTGTCGTTAATTTCAATTTTTCGGGTAATTAGTTGTGGATCTATATTAGAAGTGAAAAAGAACAATCCAGAATTTTTATCAAAAAAGTGAGCAAAGCAATATTCTGTTAATGTGTTAGAAATGTTTAACCATTGTTCATCTAAAGTAGCCTCGTAAAGTTTTAGATAAGCATCTATTACCGTTGCATAATCTATTAAGTAACCATTGATAGTACTTTTACCATTTTTATAATTATGATACAATCTTCCTTGCTGCGTAAGTTGTTGATTTTTTAAAAAATGAGCATTTTTAAGGGCAATTTTTAAATAGTTAGGATTGTTAAATACTCTATAAGCATCCAAATAACCTTTAAGCATTAAAGCATTCCAAGAAGTTAAGGTTTTATCATCTAATCTAGGTCTCGGTTTTTGCTGACGAGCTTTTAACAGAATTGTATCCCACGTTTTTACTTTTGATGTTAAGTTAGACAGTTCAAGATGGTTGTTTTTAGCAAAATCTTCGTCGGTTTCTTTACGTATGAGGTGATATTTGTCCTCTTCCCAATGTCCATAACTATTAACGTTGTAATACTTAGAAAACAAATCAAAATCGGTAGTAATTAATTTTTGTAGCTCTGCTTTGGTCCAAACATAGTAAGCACCTTCCTCCAAATGTTGCTCTTTGTTTAAACTATCCGCATCTAAAGAAGAATAAAAGGCTCCTTCTGTGTTGGTAAGTTCTCTTTCTATAAATTCAAGTGTTTGGATAACCGTTTTTTTATACAGTTCGTTTTTGGTAATTAAATAAGCATCGCTGTACAAACTTACTAGTTGAGCGTTGTCGTATAACATTTTTTCAAAATGTGGAATGTGCCATTTTTCATCTGTAGCATATCTAGAAAAAGCACCGTTAATGGGGTCGTAAATTCCTCCTAAAGCCATTTTAGTTAAGGTCGTGAATACATAGTCTTTTAAAGAGTCATTTTGTGTTTGATGTGCATGTCTTAATAAAAAATGATAATTATTAGGCATAGGGAATTTGGGTACTCTGTTCATACCTCCCAAATTTGTATCAAAAAGAGTAGACCATTGTTGTACACTTTTTTTAATCGTATCAAGTTCAAATGTAATTTCGGATGTATTCGCTTGTACAATTTCTGATTGCTGAATTCCTTGCGTTAGCTTCTCAGCATACTCTTCCAACTTTTCAGGATTTGTTTTGTGAACATTGGCTATTTGTGTTAAAGCATTTGTCCAGTTTTCTTTAGGAAAATAAGTACCTCCCCAAAAAGGTTTTCCGTTAGGTAGGGCTATACAGTTTAAGGGCCAACCTGCACTTCCTGTCATTAACTGCACAGCATTTATATAGATTTGATCGATATCAGGTCGTTCTTCTCTGTCAATTTTAATGTTGATGAAATTATCATTCATCAGTTTAGCGACCTCTTCATTTTCAAAACTTTCGTGTTCCATTACATGGCACCAATGGCAGGCCGAATATCCTATAGATATTAGTAAAAGTTTGTTTTCTTTTTTAGCTTTTTCTAAAGTCTCTGGGTTCCAAGCATGCCAGTTTACAGGATTATGAGCATGTTGTAGTAAATAGGGACTGGTTTCTTTACTTAACTGATTGGTGTATTTATGTGGATGATGAGATGAATTTTGTCCTTTACAATTGGTAAATAAAATAAGGATGATAAGAAAAGCGTAAAACGAATGGTACATAGTATAAAAGCTAATGAATAGAAATTTATGAATGGGTAAGCTTAGAAATGATGTTCTTATGTTGGGGGAATTCAGCGGTAAGTTGCTGTTTAGTAGCCAATACAAAATCTTTAAAATCAAAACCAGGAGCTACATTACAACCTACCAAACTATAAGAATCTTGTTCTTCTACCGTAGCAGCAAACCAGTAACCTGCCGGAACTACATGCTGGAATTGATGTTGTTCTAAAATACGATTTCCTAAAACAACAGAAGAATAATCTCCGTTTGGAGAGATTTGATGAATTTTAATAGGAGCTCCTTCATGAAAATACCAAAGTTCGTCCTGATTGATTTTATGAAAAGCAGAAAAATCGTTAGATTCTAATAAAAAATAAATGCTTGTACTGTAATTTCTTTCTCCTTTAAATTGTTTAGGAAGGTTAGAAATTTGTTCTTTACTTCTGTAAGTTTCTTTAAAATAACCTCCCTCGGGATGTGCTGTTAAGTTTAATCTTTGTATTAATTCGTTACTTCTACTCATACATCATTACTTTATAAATTAAAGGTAAGCTTATCTGCTTTTGTCGCTTTAAAAGTAATTACTTAAACAGTAAAAGGTAAGAATTAATCTCATATATTTTTTACAATATAGGAATGTGTAAATCTACAATACACTTATTATTGGGATGTTTTCTGTAATCGTTTTGATATACCTCATAAGGAGAGGTGTTGCTAGGTGTGTAGTTGTGTTCTCTCATCCATTGGTACATGCTAGTCCATGAATCTTGAAATTCGTTGATGTCAATTTCAAAACGATGGATAATAGCAGTATGTTCTTTAAGAATGATAGAAGAAATAAACGTATCTTGTTTAAAGTGCTGTTGTGTTTGCAAACCAATACTCATTCTTATTTGATTGGCATGCGTGTTGGTAAAACTATCATGGTAAACCCTTGTTAGTTTTGTTTCTGGGTTTTGCATTAAATCTTTTTGCATGCCCCATGTAATGATTTTATCAAAAGATTTTTCTACATCATTAATTCCTTTATGGCGTACACATGGTATTTTTAATTGGGGTATGTTTAAAATTTCCATATTTTGAATTTGACAATCTGGTTTAACAATATAAAAAAACACCCTTTTCATTTTCATGAAAAAGGGTGTAAGATTCTTTTTTTTAGGAATTAATACATGATAATTACCTATCAAAAATGTTGAATTCTATTATTTTTGCTTTACTTGCCATTCCCAGGCAGATTTTAAAGCGGTTTCTAAGCTTAATTCTGTTTTCCAGTTTAATTCTTTGTTGGCAATGGTAGTATCTGCATAGGCAGCAGTAATATCTCCTGCTCTACGATCTACAATTTTGTAATTTAATTTTAAGCTATTAGCGGTTTCAAAAGCGTTAATTACTTCTAAAACAGAACTTCCAGTTCCAGTACCTACATTAAAATACTCAAATTTTTCTTTGTTATTACCATCCAATAAACGTTGTAAAGCAGCAATGTGAGCTTTTGCTAAATCTACTACGTGAATGTAATCTCTTACCGCTGTTCCGTCAGGAGTGTTATAATCATCTCCAAATACAGATAATTCGTCTCTCATTCCAGCAGCAGTTTGCGTAATGAATGGAATTAGGTTTTGAGGTACACCAATAGGTAATTCTCCAATTTTAGTAGTTGGATGTGCTCCAATAGGGTTAAAGTAACGTAAAGCAATGGCTTTAAAGTCGTGAGCTTTGGTTGCATCTTCAATAATTTCTTCACCAATTTGTTTGGTGTTTCCGTATACAGATTCTGCTTTTTTAACAGGAGCTTTTTCTGTAATAGGCAACTCATCAGCTTGTCCGTATACCGTACAAGAAGAAGAAAAGATAAAGTTATCTAATTTTCTATCTCTCATTTCTTGTAATAAGTATACCAAAGCACCTAAGTTATTTTCGTAATAATCTAAAGGTTTGTGCATACTTTCACCTACAGCTTTAAAAGCAGCAAAATGAATAATTCCATCAATTTGGTATTTGTCAAAAAATGCTTTTACATCTTCTTTAATACGTAAATCAATTTGTTCAAAAGCGGGCTTTGTTCCGGTAATTTCGGTAATCTGATCTAAAACTTTAAGAGTTGTGTTAGACAAGTCATCAATCACTACTACATCAAATCCTGCATTTTGTAATTCTACTACGGTATGAGATCCTATGAATCCTAAACCTCCTGTAACTAATATTTGCTTAGCCATGTTAATAGGTGTTAATATATTTAAGTATCGTATTTGTAATTAATTCCAACTGCTCTAATTCTAGAGCTGTGTGCATGGGTAAAGATATTACTTCTTTTATCAATGTATTTGTATTGCTAAAATTTTCTTCTATAACGTTTTCTTTTTTATATGCTTTTTGAGTGTGTAGTGCTACTGGGTAGTAAATAGCATTGGGAATTCCTTGTACTTTTAAATACTCGTGCAAGCCATTTCTTTTTCCATTGGTAATTCTTAAGGTGTATTGATGAAATACGTGCGTAGAAAAAGAAGAGGTAGTAGGTGTGATAATATATTTACAGCCTTTAAAGGCATTATTGTAAAACTCGGCAGCGGTTTGTCTGGCTTTGTTATAAGTATTTAGATGCGGTAGTTTAGCACTTAAAATTCCTGCTTGAATACTATCCAATCGAGAGTTAACCCCTACAACATCGTAATAATATTTTTGATACATACCGTGGTTTACAATACCACTCATGGTATGAGCCAAAGCATCATCATTCGTAAAAATAGCTCCACCATCCCCATAACAACCTAAATTTTTTGAAGGAAAAAAAGAGGTGGTTCCTATCGTTCCCATGGTTCCAGCTTTTTTAGTAGTACCATCTTTAAATGTATAGCTTGCTCCGAGTGCTTGTGCGGTATCTTCTATTACATATAATTGATGTTCTTTGGCAATGTTAAGAATGGCTTCCATATTTGCACATTGTCCAAATAAATGTACTGGCACAATGGCTTTAGTTTTAGGAGTGATGGCTTTTTTTAAGGCATCAACACACATGTTAAAAGAGTCTAACTCCACATCTATTAATACAGGAGTTAATTTTAAGAGTTTGATGACTTCTACAGTAGCAGCAAATGTAAAATCTACCGTAATTACTTCGTCATCGGGCTGTAAATTTAAAGCCATTAAAGAAATTTGTAGCGCATCGGTACCATTTCCACAAGGAATCACATGTTTTACGTTTAAATAATCTGCTAAATGCTGTTTAAAAGCAGCTACTTGTGGACCATTAATAAAGGTGGCTTTTGTAATTACGTCTTGTATAGAAGTATCGATTTGATCTTTGAGAATTAGGTACTGACTTTGTAAGTCGACCATTTGAATTTTTTTCATAACGATGTTTAACGACAGTAACAAATAAACAAAATAATAGAGGTTATTCCTAGAATAGTATAAAAGGAATGACATATGATTAATAATATCTAAAAAGATGTTTTTACAATGTAAATTCATTATAAATTAACATGATTAAAGTAAAGGATTGTTACCTTTGTGGTGTAGAAAAGTAGGTTTTATGAAAAGATTTTATGTACTGAGGTTGTTCGCGTTTGCAATTATTTCAACCATGTTAAATTCGCTATTTGCACAGGAAGTAGAAAGAACGGAAGAGAGTAAATTTAACAACTTTAAAGAGTTCTTTGTATTACATCCAAATAAAAAGGCTGCGGCTAAAGATTCGTCTATTTACGAATCGGCATTAATCATGGCACCTATCATCAGTTTTGCTCCAGAAACGAGTTTAGGTTTTGGAGTAGGAGCAAAGTACTTGTTTAAGTTTAAAGGTTCTGGAGACGAAACAAGAACGTCTAACATGCCGATGACGGCTCAGTATACTTTAAAAAATCAATTCATTCTTTTTTCAGGATTCGAAATTTTTACACCTCAAGAAAAATGGGTGATTGAAGGAAATTTCTTGTTTCAAAACTTTCCAAGATCGTTTTTTGGATTTGGACCCAATGCGTTAAAATCAAATGAAGAAATGTACGATTCATTTCAATTGTTGTTTGAACCGTTGTTTCTTAAAAAAATCTTAAAAAAATATTTATACGTAGGTGGAGGGGTTCGATATAATAGAGTTTTTGATGTAGAGCTTGAAAATGATGGAATGTTAAATACGTTAAGACCTCAGGGTTTTAGTGGTTCTACCTCTGTAGGAACAGAATTGGCTCTTTTGTACGATAGTAGAGATAATATTTTAAATGCTAGAAAAGGAACGTACTTTAAGTTAACACACGGGTTTTATGGAGAAGTACTTGGAGGTACACACGAATTTCAATTAACTAGGTTTGATGCTCGTTACTTTTTTCAACCCTTTAAAAAAAGGGAAGATGTTTTAGGGTTTCATATCATTGGGCAAGCAACACATAACGATGCTCCTTTGGCAGAATTGGCATTTTTAGGCGGGAGTAGTATTTTAAGAGGATACACCAAAGGACGTTTTATAGATCGTAATTTGTTAGCTGCTCAAATGGAATATAGAGCTCAAATTACAGGACGATTAGGTTTTGTAACCTTTGTAGGAGCTGGAACAGTGGCTAACAGAATAGACAATTTTAAAATTGCAACCGTAAAACCCAATTTTGGAGTAGGACTTCGTTTCTTAATAGATAAAGAAGAACGCTTAAACATTCGTACAGATTGGGGATTCGGAAGAAATACCAATAGTTTATACTTAAACATAGCAGAATCTTTCTAATGATAAAGTTTACTCGTACTTTATACCGCCATCTCGCTTTTCTATAATTTAAAAGTATAATGAGTTAGTATGTATCATAAGAAATATGATAGCTAATAATCAGCTACTAAGAAAATTCATTTTTTATATTTAGCATTCTATAAAGCTTGTTAGAAAAATGAAACTTTTTAAAAGAATTTTAGTTGGGTTGATAGCGTTGGTAATTCTTTTAGTGATTGCCATTGCTTTGTATTTACAAAATTTAAAACCTACATATTCCGGAACGGTAAATTTTAAGGAAATAGAAGGAACGGAGGTGTACTTTGATACCATTGGTGTGCCTCATATTTTTGCAGATAACGAAGAAAAAGCCATTACGGCCTTAGGATACATTCATGCCAAAGAACGCTTGTGGCAAATGGAATTGTTGAGAAGAATTGCTTCTGGGAGATTAGCAGAGATTTTAGGAGAAGATTTAGTAGCTGTAGATACCTTTTTTTTGTCTTTAGGAATTGATGAAACGGTTGCTCATCAACTAGAAAACTTAGAAAATAATGTACAGGTTCAAAAAATGGCAAAAGCCTATTTAAAAGGAGTTAATAAGTATATAGATGAAGGAACTACTCCTATAGAATTTAGATTGTTGGGTGTTGATAAAGAGCATTATACAATTAAAGACATGTATTATGTAACGGCATACATGGCTTTTAGTTTTGCACATGCTTTTAAAACAGATTCTTTGCTAAGCTATATTAAAAATAAGTATGGAGTTTCTTATGTACAAGATTTGCCCATTTTAGAAAGTGATGGGTCTTTTTATCAGAAAAACACGAATGATACGGCTATTGTAGCACAAAATACCATTGAAAATGTATTGAAAAAAATACCCTTTCCTCAATTTATAGGAAGTAATGGTTGGGTGTTAGCTCCTAAAAAAACAACGACAGGAAGCGTAATTTTTGAAAACGATCCGCATATTGGTTACGCACAACCTTGTGTATGGTACCAAGCACATATAAAAACGCCTACGTACGAAAATTATGGCTTTTATTTAGGATTAATGCCGTTTCCGTTGTTGGCACATAACAGAACGTATGCTTTTGGAATTACCATGTTTGAAAATGATGATGTTAATTTTTATCAACTAAAGAACCATCCTACAGATACGGATAAGTACATAACAAGTACAGGAACACATACATATCGTTATGTGAAAAAGAACATTAAGATAAAGGGAGGAGAAACAAAAGAAATAGAAATTAAAAAAACAATATTGGGTACTGTTTTTAATTCGCATTTAAAACCTGTAGATTTTCTACACCCTGTTACGGTGCAATGGGTGTATAACGAGAAACCTACAAAGGTATTACAGGTATCTTATGGTTTAAACCATATAAATACCATAGGTGAATTTCAGAATACATTAAAAGGTTTGTCGGCTCCAGGGTTGAATTACGTTTATGGAGATAAAAACAATCAAATAGGTTTGTGGTCTGCAGGTCAGTTATACGAATTTAATGAGGAAGTGAATACCAAGTTTGTATTAAACGGTTTAGATACCCTGCATACAGAAAAAAAATGG
The DNA here is from genome assembly GCA_937930675.1 of uncultured Flavobacteriaceae bacterium. GTDB lineage: Bacteria > Bacteroidota > Bacteroidia > Flavobacteriales > Flavobacteriaceae > Wenyingzhuangia. The sequence continues at coordinate 29,567 of CALHCC010000015.1, read as the reverse complement.
CTTCCGTTTCAACAAAACCCTAAAGCGATAAATCCAGAGAATGGCTATGTAATTACTGCCAATGCACAACCAGAACCCGTAAAAGGTGTTTCTTATCCAGGTTATTATTTGCCGAATAATAGAGGTAGTGCTATTGAGCGTACGTTGTTGTCTAAAGAAAAATTATCTGTAAGCGATGTTAAAAATTTAGCTACGAGTCATACTAATTATACCTTGGTAGATCGTGTACAGGAGTTGGCTAGTGGTATAGCTATAGATGAAATGTCTGAATACGAATTGTATATTTTAGATAGATTGTTAAAGTGGAAAGGGAATCATTATTTAAACAATATAGAGCCTACTATTTACTACCAGTGGTTGTTTAAGGTTTTAAAAAGTACGTTTGAAGATGAGTTAGGAGAAGCGTTATTTAAACAATTTACGCAGACAAGTTTGTGTAAAAGAACCGAAAATACATTGTTTAAAAACAAAACTTCTGTTTGGTGGGACAATATAGATACACCGGAGCATGAAAATTTTACGGATGTTGTAACGAGTTCTTTTAAACAGGCGGTAGCAGCGTTAAGAGTACAGTTGGGTGATGAGGTTGAAGATTGGCAATGGAAAAGAGTACATACCATTGAGCATAAACATGTTTTGGCGAAGTTCGACATTCTAAAAAAACTATTAAATGTACAGAGCACTCCTGTGGTTGGGGGTAGAGAGACCATTAACAATATTATGTTTGGTTATAATGAGAAAGGTATTTACAAGGCACATGCTGGGCCGTCTACCAGACGAGTGATTGATTTTTCTGATATAGAGAACTCAGTAGCGATTTTACCCACAGGGCAATCGGGAAATTTTTTAAGTCCGTATTATAAAAATCAGGCAGATGACTACAATAAAGGTTTGTATTACAAAATGTTGATGAATGAAGTAGAAATTAAAACACTAGCACAGAAATTGATGTTTGAATAGTGTTTTTTGCATTAGTGATTGAACGGTGTGTTTGAGCTCTTTTATTTGGTATTTGACCGAAAGGGAAGAATGCTACATAAAAAGCGAGTAGTGAAAGCACGACCCGATAGGGGAATGCCCAGTGAATTAACTAAGTTGGATATTCTGATTTTTGGATAAAGTACGAGACAAAATAAAAAGGATGATTACGAAATAGTAATCATCCTTTTTGTTTATTGATTTGTGTATTTTGGTTAAAGAAACACCAACTTTAAAAAGTTGAGTTGTTTAACAAAAAACAGATTTACACCTAATTAAAGTTCTAACGCTTTTTTAGGGTTGTTGTTCATTAGCAATTCAATTGGGTTTTCTATAGCTTCTTTAATAGCGACTAAGAATCCAACAGACTCACGACCGTCTACAATACGGTGATCGTAAGATAGGGCAACGTACATGATTGGTTGAATGACTACCTGACCGTTTACTGCCATTGGACGTTCTACAATGTTGTGCATTCCTAAAATAGCAGATTGTGGTGGGTTGATGATAGGTGTGGATAACATAGATCCGAATACTCCACCGTTGGTGATGGTAAAGGTTCCTCCTGTCATTTCGTCCACAGTAATTTGTCCGTCACGAGCTCTTAATGCCAAACGTTTTACTTCGGATTCTACTCCTCTAAAAGTTAAATTTTCTGCATTACGAATTACAGGTACCATTAACCCTTTAGGTCCAGATACTGCAATAGAAATGTCTGCAAATTCGTTTTTAATTTGGTAGTCTCCATCAATCATAGAGTTTACATCTGGGTACAATTCTAAAGCTCTGGTTACGGCTAAGGTAAAGAAAGACATAAATCCTAATCCTACTCCGTGTTTTGCTTTAAATTCTTCTTTGTATTGTGCACGTAAGTCAAAAACAGGTTGCATGTTTACTTCGTTAAACGTAGTTAACATGGCAGTTTCATTTTTAACAGAAACCAAACGTTGTGCTACTTTTCTACGTAGCATAGACATTTTTTTCTTTTCGGAAGCACGGCTACCTGTGGTTGTTCCCATGGCTGGTACGGCATTGATAGCGTCTTCTTTAGTTACTCTACCGTCTTTACCAGTACCTTGAATAGCACTTGCATTAACTCCTTTTTCGTCTAATATTTTTTTAGCTGCTGGAGATGCAGATCCAGTAGCGTAGGTAGCGTCTGTTGCTGGTTGTTGGTTGTTGGTTGCTGGAGCTTCAGCCTTTGCAGGTGCAGCTTCTTCTTTTTTCTCCTCAACTGCTGGAGCAGCAGCACCATCAGGTCTTGCAGCCTCCATGTCTATTAAACAAACCACAGCACCTACTTCTACAGCATCACCTTCTTCTGCTTTTAAAGTAATAATTCCGCTTTCTTCTGCAGGTAATTCTAAGGTTGCTTTGTCAGAATCTACTTCAGCAATTGGTTGGTCTTTTTCTACATAATCACCATCTTCAACTAACCAAGTTGCGATTTCTACTTCTGTGATTGATTCCCCTGGAGAAGGGACTTTCATTTCTAAAACCATGATACTATTTTATTATATTATTTGTTTATTTAGTGTGTTCTTGTTGCTTAGTGCTGAGAACTGAGATGTTAGATTCTAGACTCTCGTGTCTCACATCTAATATCTTAATTAAATACTTTATCGATTACTGCTTGATGTCTTTTCTTAAATCTTGCACTAGATCCTGCAGCAGGTACAGAGAAGAATTTTAAAGAGGCCACGGATAACGGAACTAATTCAAAACGTTGTAGCATGTAAGACCATGCCCCCATGTTTTCTGGCTCTTCTTGTGCCCATACATATTCTACGTTGTTTGGGTAACTGTCTATGACTGCTTGAATTTTTTCTTTATGCAATGGGAATAGTTGTTCTATACGTACTAAAGCTACCGATTTGTTGTCTAGTTTTTCTCTTTCTTCTAACAAATCGTAGTAAAATTTACCTGTACAGAATACTACTTTTTTAACTTCTGATTTATTGATATTAGCATCGTCTATCACTTCTTGGAAACCACCTTCTGCCAATTGCTCGATGGTGTTTACTGCTTTAGGGTGACGTAACAAACTTTTAGGTGTAAAAACAACTAAAGGTTTACGGTGGTTACGTTTCATGTGACGACGTAGTAGGTGATACATGTTTGCGGGTTCTGTACAGTTGGCAATGGTCATGTTGTCGTAATCACACAATTGTAAGTATCTTTCTATTCTTGCAGAAGAGTGTTCGGAACCTTGTCCTTCGTACCCATGCGGCAATAACATGACAATTCCGTTTTGTAATTTCCATTTATCTTCTGCAGCACAAATGTATTGGTCGAACATAATTTGAGCTCCGTTTCCAAAGTCTCCAAATTGTGCTTCCCAAATGGTTAAGGTGTTTGGATGTGCCATAGCGTATCCATAATCAAAACCTAATACTCCGTATTCTGATAATAAAGAGTTGTAAATGGTCATTTGACCTTTGTTATTTTTATTTGTGTTTAGTAGGTTGATACGCTCTTCTGAAATTTCATCTCTTAAAATAGCGTGTCTGTGACTAAAAGTACCACGTTCTACATCTTGCCCAGAAATACGTACGTTAAATCCTTCTTCTAACAAAGATCCGTAGGCTAATGTTTCTGCCAATCCCCAGTCTAATTTGTTGTCTTCAAACACCATTTTAGCACGTCCTTCTATAATACGTTGTGCTTTACGTACAAATTTTACTCCTTCTGGGTTTTGAGAAACTACTTTGGTAATGTCTTCTAATTTATTTTGTGGATATGTGGTATCTACAGGGGCTAACATTTCTGTTAATCCTTCTCTTACAAAACCTTCCCAAGTTTCTTCCATAAACGGAATTACTTTAGAGGTTTTGTCTGTTTTTGCTTGTTGGAATTTGTCTTCTAACAAGCTTTTATAATCTGCTTGTAATTGCTTAGCATACGTTACATCAATGCTGTTTTCTTGTACCAATCGATCGATGTAAATATCTCTAGGATTTTTATGCTTTGCAATGTTTTTATAAAGTTGAGGTTGTGTGAATCTAGGTTCATCTCCTTCGTTATGACCGTATTTACGGTATCCTAATAAGTCGATAAAAATATCACGTTTGAATTTCATTCTAAATTCTAGAGCCAATTCAATCGCGTGACAAACAGCTTCTACATCGTCTGCATTTACGTGTAATACAGGTGATAAGGTTACTTTGGCAACATCTGTACAATAGGTACTAGAACGTGCATCTAAATAATTGGTAGTAAAACCTACTTGATTGTTAATCACCAAGTGTAGTGTACCTCCTGTTTTATAACCGTTTAATTTACTCATTTGAATGACTTCGTACACCACACCTTGTCCGGCAACGGCAGCATCTCCATGAATAATAATGGGTAAAATAGCTTCTTCTTTACCGTTGTATAAGTTGTCTATTTTAGCTCTTGCAACTCCTTGTGCTACAGGTCCTACGGTTTCTAAGTGAGATGGGTTGGGTAATAGGTTCATTCTAATTTCTGAACCATTTTGGTAGGTTTTACTACGTGTTAACCCCATGTGGTATTTCACATCTCCATCAATATTGTCTTCTTCAAAGTCTTTTCCTTCAAATTCAGAAAATAAATCTCTTACAGGTTTTTTAAAGATGTTGGTTAGCGTGTTTAAACGACCACGGTGAGCCATTCCTAACACACATTCTTTAACCCCATATTTTTCTGCAGCACTTTTCATGGCGGTAGCCAAAGCAGGTACTACGGTTTCTCCCCCTTCTACAGAAAAACGTTTTTGACCTACGTATTTTGTTTGTAAAAAGTTCTCGAAACCAACAGCTTGTGTTAGTTTTTTAAGGATGTATTTTTTTTGATCGGTACTAAATGTTGCGTGATTTCCGTTGGCATTTAATTTGTTTTGCCACCATTTAATTTCTTCTGGCTGACGGATGTACATATATTCAACACCAATAGAATCGCAATAAATCTCTTTTAAACGATTTACAATGGTTTCTAAGGTACTAGCTCCAATACCAATAAGATTTCCTGCATTAAAAACAGTTTTTAAATCTTGTGTAGACAATCCAAAATTTTGAATTTCTAAATTAGGTTCGTACGATCTACGTTCTCTTACAGGATTGGTTTTCGTAAATAAATGACCCCTAGTTCTGTATCCGTTAATTAAATCTAAAACTTGAAATTCTTTAGTTACTTCTTGTGGTACTTCTACCTTGTTTTGATCTTCGTACGATTCGTTTGCCAAATCATACCCTTGAAAAAAACTTTTCCAACTAGGCTCAACACTATCTGGATTTGTTTGATATTGCTCATATAAATCAGCAATAAAACCAGCATGAGCAGCATTAAGAAAAGAAAATTTATCCATGTTAATATGTTGTCTTTATGTTTTTGTTCATTAGTCGAATGAACAAAAATAATTTATTTGTACTTGACAGCGGATAATCTCTGCGAGTTATTCTTGTAAATAATAAAAATTATAACAGATTGATTTTTTTTGTTTTTTTTGAAAAAAGGTGACTGGGATTAAGAAAAAGAATTATATTTGCCAACGCAAAAAAGTTTGCTATAAGCAACTTCCTCCTTAGCTCAGTTGGTTAGAGCATCTGACTGTTAATCAGAGGGTCCTAGGTTCGAGTCCTAGAGGGGGAGCTTTAAAAGTCTTAATCTTTTAGATTAGGACTTTTTTTATGCTTAAAAATTACATTTTAGTACTGACAAAAACATTTAATGTATGATAGATTACATGAAAGATGAAAGCGTCTATTTATATTTGTTAACGATATAATATGTAGTGATATGATAAAAATTAATATTGTTTTAGTACTCTTTTTAGTGTTTATTGGTACTCTTTCTATGAAAAGTCAAGATAAAAAGCCTAACATTCTTTTTGTAATGATTGATGATTTGAATGATTGGATTGAACCTTTGGATGGAAATAAGCAAGTGAAAACTCCTAATTTAGATAAGTTTACGAAAAAAGGAACCATAGTTTTTAAAAATGCAGTTTGTGCAGCTCCTGTTTGTGGACCTTCTAGATCTGCATTACTATCTGGTTTTATGCCTAGTACTTCTGGAGTTTATAATAATACTCAGAATATGATTTACTCGGATTTAGTGAAAAAAAATGCAACACTTCCAGAGTATTTTTCAAAACACGGTTATTATTCTTTAGGAAATGGGAAAATATTTCATAAACATGGAGCAGAATTTGGAACCGACTTTGGACATTGGGCTTTTGATGAATTTGCGAGAGCAAGAAGAGGACATAAAGATCATGTAGATAGAAAGTTTTTAACATCTAGTAAAGCAGGAATGATTCGTGGAGAAAAGTCTCCAGAATTTGTAGATAAAAAATCAAAATTAAGTTGGGGACCTTTAAAAGATTCTTTTGAAAACACAGTAGATTATAAAGTTGCAGATTGGGCTGTGAAAAAATTGGATACTAATTTTGAAAAACCATTTTTTATGGCTGTTGGTTTTATTAAACCACATTTGCCGTGGTATGTGCCTAAACAATTTTTTGATATGTATGATGTTGATAAAATTAAAGCACCAATTGTAAAAGAAGATGATTTAAAAGATATTTTAAAACCCAACGGTAAGCAAGCTTATTGGCCAACAAAAGAATATAAATGGGTAAAAAAGCATGGTTTAGAAAAAGAAGCTACACGAGCATATTTGGCGAATATATCTTATGTAGATGCTTGTTTTGGAGTGTTGATGGATGCTTTAGAAAAAAGTAAATATGCAGATAACACAATTGTTGTTGTTTGTGGGGATCATGGTTGGCATTTAGGTGAGAAATCAAGATATTTAAAAGAAACTACTTGGATAGAGACTGTAAAAACTCCTTTGCTGGTAAGTTTACCAGAAATGAAAGAGAGACAGTATTCTGATAAGAATGTGAGTTTGTTAGATTTATACCCAACAATGGTGTCATTAGCAGGTTTACCTAAAAAAGAAAACTTAGAAGGACACGATTTTTCGGAATTATTAAAAAAACCTGAAGAGGAGTGGAATTACCCAGGAATTACAATTAGTAATAGAGGTACTTCTATTTTAAGTGGAAAATGGCATTATACCAAGAGTTTAAAAGGTGTAGAAGAACTATATAATTTAGAAAAAGATCCAATGGAGTGGACCAACTTAATTGAGCGTTCTAAGTATAAATCAGTGGTTAAAAGATTAAAAAAATGGGTTCCTAAAAAAAGAAAAACACCGAGTACAATTGTCTTTAAAAAAGCAAGAAATTATGTAAATGCTCCTTCGGATCCTACAATTAAAAAAACAAGAGACTTAAAAAAATTGAAATAGTTAAATGATATTTTTTTGGGTATCAGAGTAGTTACATTTTTTAAGAATTAAAAAACGTAAAAAGTTTCGTTTTCTATTGTAACAATTGTAAAAAAGGTTATCTTTGCAACCGCAAAAAGGAAATGTTGTAGCTTAAAGCAAATTCCTCCTTAGCTCAGTTGGTTAGAGCATCTGACTGTTAATCAGAGGGTCCTAGGTTCGAGTCCTAGAGGGGGAGCAAGCAACACTAATTTAATTTAGAATTTCTTAGTAAGCATTAAGGTTTATTTTTCCTATATGGAAATTCCTCCTTAGCTCAGTTGGTTAGAGCATCTGACTGTTAATCAGAGGGTCCTAGGTTCGAGTCCTAGAGGGGGAGCCAAAAAGCATCAACATGAGTTGGTGCTTTTTTTATGCCCTTATTTTACTAGGCTTACAACTACTTTACTTTTTTACAGAATCTTTCCTAATATATTATGTTCCTTAAAACTGCTTAAATATGGCTATTTGGAGGAGTAAAAAAAGGTGTGCAATTTTAGGTGTTAATTATCTTTTAATCAAATGTTTGTTTTTAATTTGCAAATAGCCTTTTACTATAATAAATAGTTGTATTTTTTCTAGCACATAAATTATAATAGTTTATAGAGTTTGGAGTAAAAAACATAGGTGTTTAGTTCTATATAATAATGTTAAATAAAAGTTTAGAGCTATTTTGATGTAGAAACTACTTACATACCTTTAAAGGAATTGTGTTAGTAAATTAATATGTATAGTGAGTACCCTTCTTTTCCGTGTATAGGTGATGTTCTGAAGAAATGAAAAAGGTATGTAGATTATAGCCAGAGTTTTAAAAATTAAATAAAAGATGCTGGGATGTCACTTTGAACTATAAATTAAAAGTATTACACCTTTTAAAAAATAAATTGCCGACTGTTGGTTTTCAACAAATAAACGAATTTGACAGATAAACTTGAATTTATGCGACAGAATAAATTAAAAACAGTATTACACACTTTTTGGAGGTAGTACTTAGAAAGATATTGATGCAATATAAAAAACCTACTTAAATTTTAAGTAGGTTTTTCTGTTTTTTAAGAGGTATAGGTATTTAATCAAAACATTTTTCAATTACCTTTTTCATAACAGAGTAAGAGGTAGATGCTCCCGGAGAAGCTCCTAACAATCCAGCAATGGTTTTGTCTTTAGACACAATTACTTCGGTTCCGAACTCTAATTTTCCTTTTCCTTTTTTATCTTTTTTAATAATTTGAACACGTTGCCCTGCAACGACTACTTTCCAATCTTCATCTTTAGCTTCGGGATAGAATTCTCTTAACATTTCCATTCTATCTTCAAAACTTAAACTTACTTGTTTGATTAAATATCCTACCAAGGGAAGGTTATTGTATCCTGCACCTAACAAACTCATAATATTATCAAACTCTACAGATTTAGGCAAATCAAAATAAGAACCGTGCTTTAAAAACTTGGTTGTAAAACCAGCGTAAGGTCCAAATAACAATTCTTTACGCCCGTTAATTACTCTAGTATCCATATGTGGCACAGACATTGGCGGAGCTCCTTTTTTAGCTTTACCATATACTTTGGCAGCATGTTGTTCAATCACTTCAGGATTGGTACAACGCAACCACAAACCACTAATAGGAAAACCTCCGTAACCTCTTGCTTCTTTAATATCAGATTTTTCTAATAAAGACAAAGCACCTCCACCAGCTCCTACAAATAAGTAGTTACTTACTATTTTCCAGTGTTTACCTACGTTTTGTCCTTTTACAGACAATAACCATCGTTTGTTGTCTGTTTTTTGTACATCGTATACATTACTGTGTTTGTATAATGTAACGTTGGGTTGTTTTTCTAAAAATCTAAAAATTTGTTCCGCTACTTCTCCAAAATTTACATCATAGCCATTCTTAAAATAAGTGGCAGCAACTTTACATTTTTTGTTTCTCCCTTCCATCATTAACGGAATCCATTGTGCTATTTCTTCGATGTCTTTAGAAAATAGCATGTCTTTAAAATACTCAGTCTCTTTTAAAACATTCCAACGATTCTCTAAAAAAGCCACATCTTTTTTTCCTTCTACAAAACTAATATGCGGAACAGGAGACAAACACTTATCTATGTTGTGAATGTATCCTTTTTTGGCACAATCTTTCCAAAATTCTAAAGTATCGTAAAACTGAGCCGCTGTTTTAAGTGCTTTGTCTGGGTTTACAACCCCGTTTTTTTCGGGAGTGTAATTTAGCTCACAATTTCCGGCATGACCTGTACCTGCGTTGTTCCAAGCTTCAGAGCTTTCCTCTGCAACTTTAGGTAACTTTTCTATAATGGTGATTCTTTTACCAGGAAATTTTTCGTATAATAAAATAGCTAAGGTTGCACTCATAATTCCTCCTCCAATGAGTACAAAATCAGAATGTTTAATGGCTGTAGTTTTTGATGTGTTTTTTTTAGAAGTCGATTTTTTGGGCATTTTTCTGAACCTTTATTTTTAGTGATGGCAAAGATAAAGGTTTAGCCTAAGAAAAATTAACAATCAATTGACCAACATTCGTTAAAAATGTTGAGAATATAAAAATTTAACAACTGTTTGGTTTTGCTTAAAAAATAGTACAAAAGAATTAAAATCTAATTTTAAAGTGCTAAAAATAAGGGTATTTAATAAATCATTTTTGGAGTATAAAATAAATCTTTTAAAGTTAAATCGTTGTTTTTGTTTAGTTTTCCAAGAATTCTAAAAAACACAATGGCTGTAATGTAGGCATCTCCATAGGCAGTATGTCTGTCTTTTTTAGAAACTTTTAGTTCATCACAAACTTCATCTAAACTAAACACTTTGTTGTTTACATGCGAATATACCTGGTGTTTGGTTTTTTTAAAAAGAACAGAAGTGTCTAGCGTTTTGTTTTTTAATTTAGGAAGTCCCATTCTTTTAAGAGCATAGTTCACACAGTTAACATCAAAATTAATATGATGTCCTACTAAAATAGCACCTTCAATGTATTTTAAAAAATCTTTAATAGCTTCTGCTTCTTCGGTTTTATGATAATTTCCATTTTTTAACAAACCATGTATAGCGACACTTTCCCTTTTAAAAACATCTTGATGGAGATATCTTTCAAACGTATTTTTAACTTGTATCATATTGCCATGAATGGTAATGGCTCCCATAGATAAAATACGATCTGTTTTAGGATCTAAACCAGAAGTTTCACAATCAAAAACAACAAATTTAGAATCTGAAATAGATTTGGAGTGAATGTGTTTTAAGGTTTCCGAATATGCTTTCCAGTAGTCGGGGTACTTTTTAGGAGCAAAGTAATACTTTATGTTTTTTTTGATAAAATCTATCATGGTAAAAATTTATAGATTGGCTTGAAAACGAACGGTAATTACTTCTTGAATGCTTTTGATGGGTTTAAAACATCGTCTTAATTTTACTTTGTCCGATTTAGAAAGGGTTTCTAGTTTAATAAATTTACCATCATCTTCTCCTAAAGAGGCCAATCCACTTTTGGTTTTAAATTTTAATAGGGCTTTAAAGGCATATGCACAAGCCTCGTATACCTCTGCATTTTGAGGTTCTAATTCTCTAAGCTTGTAATAGCGTTCTGCCGTATTGTTAATTCCTTGTAGGTTGTGTTGTAGGGTTAAAATTCTAGCTGCATCAATTAACGGCATAATAGCACGTTGCTTAATATTAAACTGATCTTTATGTGCTCCGTCTTGATCTACTAAAAATTGTCTAAAAAATCCGATGGGACTAGGACTTTTTAACGCATCTTTTGCTAAGAACATAAAAAATCGTTTGTTGTTTTGTGTGTGTTGATACACAATGTCTGACATGTTATTGACCAGCTCTTTGGTTCCAAAAACAAAATTAAAATCAAAAAAGATGGCAGATAATAAAACATTTTTATCTGTAGGATTGTAAATCCAATTTTTAAATTTTTCTTCCCATTCTTTTTTACTTAAACACCATTCTGGATTGCTGGCCATCATTTCCGCAGGACAATATTCATAACCAATGGAATGTAAGTTTTTAGTAATGGTGGCTGCCAAGTTCATAAAAAACTGACGTACATTTTCTAGGTTGTCTTCTTCAACATCGTCAAAAATAATTCCGTTGTCTTGGTCTGTAGGGACTAATTGCTCTTTTCTAGCCTGACTACCAAGTGCAAAAAAAGCAAACGGACAAGGTGGAGCTGTGTCTAGTTCTTTAACAGACAATTCTACAGCTCTTTGGTTGATGGACTCGTTTAATTCTGCAACAACAGTTAAGGTATGGGTAAAAGATATTTTTTGATCGATATATCTTTTTAGTAAATCATTTAATTGCTGTCGTAAATCTCGCAATCTAGAAATGCTTCTAGCTCTATTTATTTGTTTCATTAACACCGCAGGATTGTTACTTAAAGAAGCTACAATGTCTTGCTGCGTAAGCATTCCTGTTATTTTAGAATCTCTAGTTCCGTCTTTTGTAATACACACATTTTCTACTTTGTTTTTTAGCATAATAATTTGTGCCTCTGCAATAGAAATGTCTGGAGATGCAGTTACAATAGGGGCATTCATAATTTCTTTTACATTTTCATCAATAGAAAATTTACCGGTAGCAATATTGTGTAACAACACTTTGTTAGTAACAATACCAATAGGCTTACTTTTTTTGGAAATAAAAATAGAACTGATTTTATTTTCACTCATAATTTGAGCAGCTTCTCTAACCGTATGCTTGTGACTACAGCTAATGGCAGAAGTCATTAAATTCAATATTTTAGAACTAAAATAATCTGTTTGACGTGTACGTTTGTAATCTGCAAAAATATGTTCGTTTTCTTCTTGAGAAAAACGAGTGGTAGAGTTGCTGGCAAAACGTGTGATTAGATATTTATTAATTTCTGTATGATTCTCAAACTTTGTGTTAAAAAAATCAATAGGAATGGCATAAATAATAGATTCTTCGTAAGCCTTGGCGTTTAATAAGTAATTTTCGTTTACAATTAAAGGTCTAAGTCCTAGCACATCTCCCTCATCGCACATTTCTACGTCTACCGTATTTTCTCCTTCTTGTCTGTAAATTCTAATCGCTCCTTGATTGACTATGTAAAAATGATCGTTATGTGGTTTTCCTTGTGTATACAAAGCTTCGTCTTTATCTAAATAAATAACGTTAATTTCTACAGCCAATTCATACAAATCCGGATAGGCTACATGATCAAAAGGAGGATAGTTTTTAATAAAATCGGTAATTCTTTCTGCAATGCTATTTTTCATAAGTAATACGTTCTGTTATTTGTTGTTGGATATAGGTATAGTACCCTATATCATGCGGAACAAATACATGAGGGTTTTGACATTGTGTTTTAAAATCGGACAGGGATACAAAAGCAAGATCGCTAACTTCTTCTTTTTGTGGTGTTAATTTTTCTAAAGTAATATTTATTTCGGATAAATAAATATGATGAATTTCATAATCTATAAAACCGTTAGCGTGTGTATGTTTTTCTTCCCAAATTCCAAGGTATTCCAATTGATTTTTTACAATTTGATGTCCTATTTCTTCTTTGATCTCTCTTACGGCACAAATACTGGGTAATTCAGAAGCCCCTACATGCCCTGCTACAGAAACATCCCATAAATTAGGGAAAATGTCTTTTTGTGGACTTCTTTTCTGAATTAATATTTGCCCTTTTTTAGTATAAAACCAAACATGAACACTGGCATGTAAAATTCCATGACGATGGGCAGCACTTTTTAAACAAGTTTTTCCTGTAGGTTCACCTTTATGAGTTACAATATCTATAAGTTCGTCCATAATTAAAAAGAAACAGGGTAAAGATACTACCTTTTTATTTGTAATTTTACAGCCTTGATGTATGGAGAAAAAACAGATGAAGCACCCTAAAAATGAATTGGCACAGATGGTAATTGCAGCTTGCGTTGCAAACCATGTACAGGATGTTGTAATATCTCCTGGATCTAGAAATGCACCTTTAACCATAGGGTTTCATCAACTACCGAATATACATACATATAGTGTTGTAGATGAGCGTTCTGCTGCGTTTGTAGCTATGGGAATGTCTCAAAAAGCACAAAAAGCAAGTGCGATTGTTTGCACCTCAGGATCTGCATTGTTAAATTATTATCCTGCTATTGCCGAAGCATTTTATGCCAACATTCCTTTATTGATTATTTCTGCAGATAGACCTAAACACTTAATTGATGTAGGGGATGGACAAACCATCAGACAAGAAGGAGTTTTTAAGAATCATATTTTGTACGAGGCAAATTTAAACGCTGTGGTTACAGAAGTAGATAAAGTATATAATAAAGAGCTGGTATACAATGCCATTCGTATTGCAAATCAACAAAAAGGGCCTGTACATATTAATGTACCTTTTGATGAGCCTTTGTATGAGCTAACAGATACCATGTTGGAGTATCCAAAAGAAACAATACCAGAAAAACATTTGTTGTTGGGAACAGAGGTTTATGTAGAAGAGCCTTTGCCTGTAGCACTCTTAGAATCTTATGCAAATGAGTGGAATGTCGCTCAAAAAAAATGGGTGTTGATTGGGGTACATGCTCCCTGTGAACTTTTGCAAACACAAATAAATCATTTATTAAAAGATCCTTCTGTAGTTGTATTTACAGAGACTACATCTAATATACATCATACAGGTGTTATTAACAGTATCGATCAGTTTTTAGAAAATTTATCTGAAAAAGATAAAAAAAGATTTGCTCCAGAGCTGTTAATTACTATTGGAGGATTGGTTGTTTCTAAAAGGATTAAGCAATTTTTAAGAGCAAATCCACCTAAACAACATTGGGCAGTACATCCGTCTTTTGGTTACGATACCTTTTTTTGTTTAACAAAACACTTTAAAATAAGTGCGCAACTCTTTTTTAGTCAGTTTTTTTGGTTGACAAAAAAAGTAGAAAACACCTATCAAGCAGAAATTTTAGCTATTAAGGAAAAAGCAAAAAAACAACATACAATGTTTTTAAACGCTGCATCGTATTCAGACCTTAAAGTCTTTGAAGTATTAAATACCTTTTTACCTAAAAATTCAATATTACAATTAGCAAATAGTGCTACGGTACGCTATGCTCAAATGTTTGATATTGATGATACGATACAAGTTTATTGCAATAGAGGTACTAGTGGTATTGATGGAAGCACTTCTACAGCAATAGGTCATGCCATAAAAAGTGAAAAACAAGTTACGTTAATTACAGGCGATGTTAGTTTTTTTTATGACAGTAATGCTTTGTGGAATGCTTATATTCCTAAAAACTTTAGAATTATCATTATTAATAACAATGGAGGTGGAATTTTTAAAATTTTACCAGGTCCTAAAAAAACAGAAGCCCTTTCTTTTTTTGAAACGCCACACGGATTAAATGCACAACACTTAAGTGCTATGTATGGTTTTGATTATATTAATGTTGCTAGTTTAAAAGAATTAACACAAGAACTGCCAGTGTTCTATAAAGAAGCACATCAACCCAAAATAATAGAGGTTTTTACACCTAGTGAACAAAACGATGAGGTTTTAAAAACGTATTTTCAATCGTTTAAAAAATAAAATATGGAAGATTTTAAAGAAGGTCAACAAGTTGATATTATTATTGGTAGTTTCTCCAAAGTAGGAATTACGGTATTGGTAGACGAATGTTGTGAAGGTTTGTTGTATAAAAATGAAGTTTATCAACGATTAGAAGAAGGACAGCGTTTAAAAGCGTTTGTAAAAAAAATAAGAGAAGATGGAAGATTAGATATTTCTTTACAACCTATTGGGTTTAGAAATAGCATTACTAAGTTTCAAGTTCAAATTTTAACATCGTTAAAAGCTCATAATGGTTTTTTACCCTTGACAGATAAAGCGGAGCCCGATACCATAAAGTTTGAATTAGGAATGAGTAAAAAGGCTTTTAAAAACGCCATAGGAGGTTTGTATAAAAACAAGGTAATTTCCCTAGAAGAAAACGGAATACGTTTGATAGATTACACAGAACCACAAGTATAAACAGTTAAAAAGGAATTAATTTTATAATTAATTCCTTTTTAACTAAACATTTTAAATTTTTAGTAGTTTTTTTCTAATTCTACTTAACTGTATAGGTGTAATCCCTAAATGCGATGCAATGTGATATTGCGGTATTAATTGATCGATATCTTTTATTTTATCTCTTAAAATAAGATATCTTTCTGTCGCATCTTTAGAAAGTAAATCTATTAGAGCTTCTTCTAACTTTGTGTATTCCATTTCTAATGCTTTAAACATAAATTGATTAAATTCTTTACTTTCTTCTCGTAATTTAATCAAATCTTCTTGTTTGGTACATACAATAACGCTGTCTGTTAAAGCTTGGCAAGCTATTTTAGCAGGTTTATTGTTAATAGAAGATTTAAGTGATGTGGCCAAGTTACCACTACAAGCAATAGATTTATTGATTTCTATAGCATTTGAAGATTCCTTCATATATGTTCTTGTAACTCCTTTTAAAATAAAGAAAACTTTATCATTTACTTTACCAATTTCACATAAATGTTCTCCAGCTCTATAAGAAACAATTTCAGAAATACTAAGTAGTCTCTGAAAGTCTTCGTTAGAAAGCGGATGAATGTCTTTTATAAAGTTAATTAATACTTCCATTTACTTTTTAAGTTTGTTATTAACATTTGTCGCCTAAAATACGTAAACTATTTCAAAAAACAATCAATAATATCTGTTAATATATGAAATAAAAGTCCAAAAGCAAAAACTCGAGTTTTATTAGGTATTAGTAATACAAAGTAAAGATAAATTACAGGAAAACTATGCAAAAAATGAAAATGAACACTGCATCTATTAGCATCGTATATAGGACTTGCAAACAAATGATCTATATCTATAAGCATTGTACTAAGAACCAATAGCCCGTTTTTTTTCCAATGTTTAGAGCGGTAAAAATAAACGATAATTACAGGAACAATAAAATGAAGTCCGTAATGAATGAAAAAACGAAGCATTGTTTATAAAAATCTAATTTTATTTAGGTAAATAGCACTACTAGGACCTTCCATGAAAATAAGATCAAGAACGCTTAAATTGGGAAGAAACCCATGTTGATCGTCAAACATTTGGATATAATCAGGTGTATCAATAACTACTTGTTTTTTAGCATTGATAAACGTTCTTAAATCGGTTACATTTTGTGTGTCTATTGTATATTCTTTGGTGTAAGAACTCTTACTATTTTCTTGCAAAGCGTCCATTACAAAATGATGGCAAGCCGAGTGTAATTCTCCCAAATATTGATATTTGGTGTTGAATATAACAGCCAAATCATCCTGATAATATTCAAAAAAAGGGGAATTTTGATATGCAGATTGTAAAGATTTAAAATGTAAGGTTTGCCAATCTTCGCTATAATTTAGTTCTACTTGTGGTGTGGTTATTTTTTGTCCTTTGGATTTGTTCACAGGAACGTTTAATAGTAATTTTCCGTTGGCAGCATAAATATAACAACGAGTTCTATAGGTTTGTTTTACAAAATGGTCATGAACTTCAAACAGTGTTGTGTCAGATTTTAAGATAGCTGCATATTGAGCTATAGAAGCAAAATATGCAGGTTGTATCAATATGTTTGTAAACATATTTATTTTTTTCTACGTTTTATAATTTCTTTACCTAAGTAATACAATCCAACCAATACTAAGAAATATATAAAATAAGATTTAGGTTTACCGCTTCCGTGTACGGTGGTAAACAGCCTATTCCATCTAATTTTTTTGTTAATGGCGGTTTCGTTTTGGTCTAAACTCATCCATATAAATACGGGTTTTCCTACTACATGGTCAAAAGGAGTATACCCCCAGTAACGAGCATCTAGAGAACGTTGCCTGTTGTCTCCCATCATCCAGTAATAATTTTGTTTTACCGTATATGTATTGGTTTTTACATTGTTAATGAAAATGTCTCCATTGCTTTTAATTTCAAGATTGTTTTTTTCGTATTCCGATACAATTCTTTTGTAAAAAGGCAAGGTTTCTTTGTTTAATTCTAACACATCTCCTTTGGCAGGAATGTAAATAGGTCCAAAATTATCTTGACTCCAAGCGTATTGTGGGTCGTGAGGGAAAATTTCAGGATCAAAGCTTCCTTTGGCATCAATATTTCTTTTGATGGAAATGACTTTCGCATCTTTTTTCATCAATAAAGCATGTTCTTTATCAAGATTGATAACATACTTATAATTTTCGTTCACTTTACCTAAAAAAGAAGCTTCATCTGGATTTACTCCGTAACCATGAATAATTTCATCCGGAGTAAAAGGTTGACGGGTTTCTACATAATAATGAAACTGTGTTTTGGCTCTGTCTGGCAAAATGGTTTGTTTACCATTAATGTATACATACCCGTTTTTAATTTCTAAACTGTCCCCGGCAATACCTACACAACGTTTTACATAATTGGTTTTTTTATCGATGGGTTTGTAGGTAAATTTATCAGAAGTATCTCCCCACATTAGAGCCAAAGAATCCGAAGGCCAGTTAAATACTACAATTTCGTTACGTTTTACTTTTTGTATTCCTGGCAATCTAAAATAAGGTAGTTCAATTCCTTTTAGATACGATCTAAGTCCTGTTCCTGGAATAGAATCGTGGACCATAGGCAGTGCAATAGGACTTATAGGTGTTTTAGCACCGTAATGAAACTTACTTACAAATAAAAAGTCACCAATTAATAAGGATTTTTCTAAAGAAGAAGTAGGTATGGTAAACGGTTGCATTACGTAGGTATGGACAAAGGTAGCTGCTGCTACTGCAAAGGTAATAGAGCTAATCCATTCTCCTGTTTTACTAGGTGGTTTAATACTTCTATTTTCGTTGTACTTTAGTTCATCTATAATTACATAGTTTAAATAAAAGTTGTAAAAACCTAAAGAAAGTATAGCTAACCAAGTATCTTTGGTATCAAACTTTCTAAAACTACGAGCAATTTCTACCCATATTACTGGAAATAATAAAAGATTAATTACAGGAATAAAAAGAACAAGTACCCACCACTTAGGACGTTTGATGATGTCCATTAAAACGATAGCATTGTAAATAGGAACGGCTGCCTGCCATGCTTGTTTTCCTGCTTTTTGATAAAGTTTCCAAGTAGCTGCAAAATGGAGTACTTGTATGATTAAAATAAATAAAATCCAGTTCATTGTATTTGTTGTATTATAAGCCTAAAACGTCTCTCATAGAGAATACTCCTTTTTTTCCAGCCAACCATTCAGCAGCAATTACAGCACCCAATGCAAAACCTTGGCGGTTGTGTGCTGTGTGTTTAATTTCGATACTGTCTACTTCAGAAGTGTAATCTACGGTATGTGTACCAGGTACTTCTGGGCTTCTAACAGCACTAATAGGTATGTTTAATTCTTTGGTTGCTTTGTCTACGTCCCATCCTTTGTATTTGGTATGCTCAATAACACCTTCTGCTAAGGTAATAGCGGTACCACTAGGTTCATCTAACTTTTGTTTGTGATGAATTTCTTCCATGGTTACGTTGTATTGCGTTAAATTCTTCATCATTTTAGCTAAATGCTGATTCAATTCAAAAAAGATATTTACCCCTAAACTGTAATTAGAAGCGTAAATAAACCCTCCTTGTTTTTCATTACACAAATTTACCATATTATCGTATTCTGCTAACCAACCTGTGGTTCCTGAAACGACAGGAACTCCGTTGTTAAAACAGTTAGAAATATTAGCTACTGCAACAGCAGGAATACTAAAATCAATGGCAACATCTGCTAACGTAATATCGTATTTTTTAGTGTTTTCGTCTACAATTACTACAATTTCATGACCTCTATTTACAGCTATTTTTTCAATAGTCTGTCCCATTTTTCCGTATCCTAATAAAGCTATTTTCATTTTTAAAAATTAAGGTTTAAAGACAAGCCAACGTATCTTTGTTCACTATTCTGACGTTGTAATAGTCTTGGGTTGAATGTTATTTTATCTGAAACATTAAATTGTAACAAGTGTGCATCTATACTTGCTTCTAGTACTTGTAAGGCATACAAGCCAATAAATATAAGCAGGGAAGTGTCTCTGTTTCTTTTTAGTGTGTTTTGTGCGTTTTCTAAACTTTGATCTGAGAATAATTCAAAATCAGTCGTAGGTTCTCCAGCAGCTCTTAATCTAAAAGTCCTTCGAACATCTTTTAAGGTGTTGTTATTGGTGGTATAAAAGTACAAACTGGTAGCAAGTGCTCCGTACACAATAGGGATTTTCCAATATCTTTTATTATAAGCTTGACCTAATCCAGGGAGTATTGCAGATAAAAATGCAGCTCTAGAAGGGGATAAAGGATTAAATTCTTCTGAACCCTCTAAAAATGTTTTGCTATCTACAGATAACGAACCTTTGTCATCTGTTTGAGAAAAAGATGATTGAATACTAAAAAATAGTACTAAAAAGCTAATAATAAGTTGTTTATTCACCTAAATTAAGAATTTGTTTAATTTGATGAAATTCTTTTTCTGAGTTAAAAGAAATAGAAATTTTTCCTTTTCCTTTATGATTGGCAGAAATAGCTACTTTTTGCCCAAAAAATCGATTAAAAGCTTGTTCGTTTTTTAAAACAAACTCAGGTGTTTCTTGTTTAGGAACCGCTATTTTATGTTGTTTTAATTGAGAAACCAAAGCTTCTGTTTGTCTAACAGACAAGCCCTCTTTTAGAATTTTCTCGTAAACATCTAGCTGTTTTTGTGTGCTTTCTAAATTAATAATAGCTCTACCATGCCCCATACTAACAAAACCATCTCTCATTCCTGTTTGAATGATAGGGTCTAATTTTAACAAACGTAAGTAATTGGTAACGGTAGAACGTTTTTTACCTACACGTCCTCCAAGTTCTTCTTGAGTTAAATTAATTTCGTCAATCAATCGTTGGTAAGATAAGGCAACTTCTATAGGGTCTAAATTTTTACGTTGTATGTTTTCAACCAAGGCCATTTCTAGCATTTCTTGGTCGTTAGCTAAACGTATGTAAGCAGGGATTGTTGTGTTGCCTATTAATTTAGAGGCTCTAAACCTTCTTTCTCCGGAGACTAACTGAAATTTGTTGTTTTCTAGTTTTCTAACGGTAATAGGTTGAATAACCCCTAATATTTTTATAGATTCTCCTAATTCGTTGAGTGCTTCTTCATCAAAATAGGTTCTCGGCTGGTACGGATTTACTTCGATACTAGCAAGTTCTAAATCTATAATACTACCAATAATTTCTGTAGCTTTTTCATCGTGAGCAGAAGTAATACTCGTATCATTCTCTTTCAATAATGCAGAAAGACCTCTTCCTAAAGCTTGTTTTCTAGTTGCTTTTGCCATAGTTACTAATTCTTGGTAATCACTTCGTTCGCTAAGTTAATATAATTAATAGCTCCTTTACTCGTAGCATCGTATGCAATAATGCTCTCTCCATAACTTGGAGCTTCTCCTAAACGGATGTTACGTTGTATAATGGTTTTAAATACCATGTCGCTAAAATGCGTTTTTACTTCTTCTACCACTTGATTTGACAGTCGTAAACGAGAATCGTACATGGTTAATAACAATCCTTCAATATCTAAAGCAGCATTGTGTATCTTTTGAACACTTTTAATGGTGTTTAATAGTTTTCCGAGCCCTTCCAAAGCAAAGTATTCACATTGTATAGGAATAATAACAGAGTTTGCTGCCGTTAAGGAGTTTAAGGTAATTAAACCCAAAGAAGGAGCACAATCTATAATAATATAGTCGTATTGGTCTTGAATCGGTTTTAACGATTCTTTTAACATATATTCTCTACGCTCTTTGTCTACCAGCTCTATTTCAATAGCTACCAAATCAATGTGTGCAGGAATAATGTCTACATTGGGAGAATTGGTGTTAACAATAGCCTCTTGAGCACTACAAGTATGTTCTAAAATTTCATAGGTTCCCTTTTCTACGGTTTCAATATCAATTCCCAATCCAGATGTTGCATTGGCTTGCGGATCTGCATCAATAATTAAAACCTTTTTTTCTAAAACCCCCAAAGAGGCAGCAAGGTTTACTGAGGTAGTTGTTTTACCAACTCCTCCTTTTTGATTTGCAATAGCAATAATTTTTCCCATGAATAGCCGCTTTTTATAACCAGTGTAAAAGTACAATTATTTGTCTGTAACCAAAAGTTAAGATATTAACAATTATAATACCATAATTACATGTTGAAAATTCTATTTTTTTGGAATGTTTTTTAAAATTTCTGTTAAAAAATGCCAAAATTTTTGAGTGGACGAAATGCTTACTTTTTCATCTGGGGAATGTGCTCCTCTAATGGTAGGTCCAAAAGAAATCATTTCCATGTTAGGATACGGTTTTCCTATAATTCCGCATTCTAAACCTGCATGGCAAGCGTTTACGTGTGGCTTCTCATGAAAAAGACGTTCATAAATAAGCGTCATGGTATTTAAAATACTACTTTTTGTGTTGGGTTGCCAACCTGGATACGCTCCGCTAGTGGTTACCTTAAAATTAGCAAGATGAAAAGTAGCGGTTAATAAATTCACTACATCTTGCTTTTCAGATTCTATAGAAGATCTTGTTAAACAAGCAATGGTTGTTTTTCCGTTATGCAAGGTAACAGAAGCTAAATTGTTAGACGTAGCTACTAAATCTGTAATATGAGCATCAAACGTATATACACCATTAAAACAGGTATAAATTACATTTAAAAGTTGATGTTGTTCTTCTTTAGAAATGGCATTATCATACAGAACATCATGTACCGTTTCTGCTTGTATAGATAACTTTGATTCTTTAGCGTGCCATTCTGTAACAATTTTAGAGGCAATGTTGTTTAATTTTGCTGTAAAGTCTACATCTTTTGTAGCGATGGTACTTTCTGCTTCTCTAGGGATGGCATTTCTTAAATTTCCTCCAGTAATGCTGATGATTTGAAAATCGGTCATCTGATTTAATTCATACAAAACTCGATTTAAAATTTTGTTAGAATTTCCTAGACCTTTGTGTATTTCTATTCCAGAATGCCCTCCTTGTAAACCGTTGACTACAATTTTGTGAAAATTACTATTTGATAATATAGGAATTAATGCATGCGTTTTTTCTGCTGTAACATCAATACCTCCTGCACAACCAATGGTAATTTCATCATCATCTTCGGTATCTAAGTTCAAGAGAATGTCTCCAGAAATAAAGTTGGGTTGCAGTTCAAAAGCTCCTGTCATGCCTGTTTCTTCGTCCACGGTAAATAAAGCTTCTAGTTCAGGATGTGCTAAGATGTTACTTGCCAAAATAGCCATGATGCTTGCAACTCCCATACCGTTGTCTGCCCCTAACGTAGTTCCGTTGGCTTTTACCCAATCATCTTCTACAAACATTTGTATTCCTTGTGTGGCAAAATCAAAAACAGTGTCGTTATTTTTTTGATGCACCATGTCTAAATGCGACTGTAAGGTTACTTTTTTTCTGTTTTCAAAACCCAAGGTCGCAGGCTTTTTAATCAATACATTTAAAGCAGCATCTTGTATGGTTTCTAATCCTAATTTTTTTCCAAAAGCAACCATAAAATCAGCAATGGCTTGCTCTTTTTTAGAGGCTCTAGGAATGGCATTAATGGCCGTAAAATGTTTCCAAACTTCTTGAGGTTCTAGAGTAGTTAAAGCGTGATTCATTAGATTTCTATAATGGATTCTGATAACGGTTTTCTTACTTTTTTTTCTTTCGCCATAAAATCATCTTTGGCTCTAAATCCTACAGGTAATAGCAAAGCAGATTTTAAGTTTTTAGCTTTTAAGTCTAAAACTTCATCAACTTTTGCAGGAATAAATCCTTCCATAGGGCAAGAATCTATTTTTTCGAAGGCACATACCGTTAGCAAGTTTCCTAAAGCAATGTAAGTTTGTTTTGCAAAAGAATTGTGTTTGTCTTGGGTACTTTTGGTGTCAAACTCATTGATTAAAAAATCTTTAAATGGTTTGATGGTTTCTTCTGGAGTATTTCTTTCTGCAATTACTCTGTTAAAATAGTTGGTAACGTCCTTTCCATCAAAATGTTCGGGATAACAAAGTACCAATAAATGAGAAGCGTCTACCACTTGTTGTTGACCAAAACAATGAGGTACTAAAGTCTCTCTAATGTCTGAATTTTTTACAATCACCAAACTCAATGCTTGTAATCCGTAAGAAGTAGCCGTTAAATTAAAAGCTTCTTTTAAGGTTTGAAGTTGAGAGGATGAAAGTTTTTTAGTAGGATCAAATTTTTTGGTAGCATATCGCCATTTAAGGCTGTCTATTATATTCATACAATGATAGATTCTTTGTTTTGTACTACAAAAATACGCTATTTATTTTTTAACTTAGGAGGATCACCTTAGATTCTAATACGCTATGAAAGAGTCTTTTTTACATTTGGTATGGCAACAAAAGTTGTTTACCACAAAAGAGTTACGCACAGTACACCAAAAAAATATAGAAATTAACCATTATGGAATGGTAAACACTTTACAAGGACCTGATATTAGCAGTGCCATTGTTACCATTGGAGAACAAAAGTGGGCAGGAAATATAGAGATTCATGTAAATTCATCCGATTGGTATGCACATCAGCATCAAAAAGATAAAAATTATCAGAATGTAATATTGCATGTTGTGTATCATCACGATGTTGAGGTTTACGATGTACATGGCAATGAAATTCCTGTATTAGAGTTAAAACAATACATTTCTAAACAAATTATTGCTAATTATGAAGGATTGCTACAGCATAAAAATACATGGATTTTGTGTGAGGGTTCTTTTAAAGAATTAGCCGATGAAAAATTTAAGTTTTGGTTAGAACGTTTGATGGTAGAACGTTTAGAAAGAAAAACCAAAGAGGTAGAAACAATTTGGAAGGCTTGTAAAGGGGATTGGGAAGCGACCTTGTTTTTAATGATGACAAAGTATTTTGGGGGAACGATAAACGGAACTATTTTTTACGAAACGTTTTCTAATGTAGATTATTCGGTGATCAGAAATCAATGGGTAAATAAAACAGCGAGTTCTTTTTTATATGGCTTATTGGGTTTGTTAACAGAAGATAGGGAAGATGTGTATTACCAGAATTTGCAAAAAGAATACCAATACCAACAACAAAAATATCAGTTAAAGAACGAGAATAAAGAGTCTCTAAATTTTTATGGATGTAGGCCTTCTAATTTTCCTACCATACGATTGGCTCAGCTTATTGCTTTTTACGAGGCACATCCTGCTGTTTTTTCTGAATTGATAGTGTTAGGTACTTCTTTAAAAAACTATCAGAATTTGTTTGATGTATCTGTGAATGATTATTGGTACACACATTACAATTTTGGGAAGGTTTCTAAAAAATCATATAAAAAAATAAGCAAACATTTTAGAGAAATTTTAATTGTAAATGTGGTAATTCCTGTATTGTTTTTATACCATCAACAAAAAGGGTGGGATACTTCTGGATTTTTAGAGGTGCTGTATGAGTTGCCTTCAGAGAAAAATAGCATTCTTACCAAATTTAAAGAAATAGGATATACGGCTACATCTGCCTTAGAAGCTCAGGCTCTACTTACATTAAAAAAGCAATATTGCGATAAAGAACGATGTGCTGAATGTGAAGTAGGACTACGATTGATACAACAAAACGATGAAAAATCAACTAAATAACTAATACAAACTCGGATACTTTTTAGGGTTTACTTCATTAAACATCGCATAGATTTTTTCAAAAATATCATCGTGAGAAGGTTTTGAAAAATAATCTCCGTCACTACCATAAGCAGGTCTGTGTTCTTGGGCAGAAATACAAATAGGTTTGCTGTCTAAATACTGATATGCGTTTTGCTCGTCTACTACTTTTTGTAAAATGTATGCGGAAGCACCTCCAGGTACATCCTCATCAATAATAGCCAAGCGGTTGGTTTTAGAAACACTGTGACTAATGTTGTGATCCAAATCAAAAGGCATTAAACTTTGCACATCTACTACTTCTGCATTAATGCCTACTTGTGCCAATTCTCTTTGGGCAACTTCTAGTACAATTTTTAGTGTAGATCCGTAAGAAACTAAGGTAATGTCGCTTCCTTCTTTAATCGTTTCAGAGTACCCAACAGGAGTTAAAAATTCTCCTAAATTGTTCGGTTTTTCTTCTTTTAATCGGTAACCATTTAAGTTTTCAATGACAATAGCAGGCTCATCTGTTTGTAATAAAGTATTATAAAAACCGGCCGCTTTGGTCATGTTTCTAGGCACTAACAAGTGCATTCCTCTTAAACAGCTTAATATTAAAGCCATAGGAGATCCAGAGTGCCAAATACCTTCTAATCGGTGTCCTCTGGTTCTTACAATTAAAGGAGCCGTTTGTTTTCCGTAAGTACGGTAACGCAAGCAGGCTAAATCGTCACTTAAGGTTTGAATGGCATATAAAATATAATCCAAATACTGAATTTCTGCAATAGGTCTTAAACCACGTAGAGCCATTCCAATTCCTTGTCCCATAATGGTGGCTTCTCTAATTCCGGTATCTGCCACACGTAATTCTCCAAACGTATCCTGTAAACTCTCTAGTCCTTGATTTACATCACCAATTTTACCAGCATCTTCTCCAAAAATAAAAAGGTTTGGATGTTTTTTAAGTAAGGCATCAAAATTATCTCTAATAATTACTCTGGCATCTACAATTTCTTTTTGAGTATTGTAGGCAGGTAAAATTTCTTTTATAGTACTAGCTCCTTTATCAAAATCATTTAATAATTTAGAACTGTATTTTTCTTGGGCAATAGGTAAATTAATACGTAACCAGTTTTGTAGTAATTGTTTGCTAGGAATGTTTTCGTCTTTTAAATACGTTAAAACTTTTCTGGCAGTACTGTAAATACTTTTTCTAGTAACCTCGGTTAGTTCTGTGAGTCCTTCTAAATCGTTTTTAAATTTTTGAATAAAGTTTTTATTGCAACTTTCTTCACATACTTTATTTAAAACAGTTAAAAGCCCAGTTTGTTCTGATTTTAGAGGCTTTATAAATGCTTGCCACGCAGCTCTTTTGGCAGCAGAAACTTCTTGTCTGGCTCTTTTTTCAATGTCGATGAGTTCTTGTTCATCATTCACCAACTTTAAATTCCCGTTACTGTCTGATAAATCAAAATTTAAAATCCATTCACGCATTTTTTTGTTACAATCAAAATCTTTTTCCCATTGTAAGCGTTCTGCACTCTTGTAACGTTCGTGCGATCCTGATGTGGAATGTCCCTGAGGTTGTGTAACTTCGGTTACATGAATCATGACCGGTACGTGTTCTTCTCTTGCAATTTGAGAAGCTTTGGTATAGGTGTCTATTAAATTGGAATAATCCCAACCTTTTACCTTAAAAATTTCTAATCCTTTGGTGTTTTCATCTCTTTGAAAACCTTTTAAAACTTCAGAAATATTTTCTTTAGTGGTGTGGTGTTTTTGATGCACAGAAATACCATATTCATCATCCCAAATACTTGCCACCATAGGAATTTGTAAAACTCCTGCAGCGTTAATGGCTTCAAAAAAGTGTCCTTCACTAGTACTGGCATTTCCAATGGTTCCCCAAGCTACTTCGTTTCCTTTGTTGCTAAACTTCTCGTAACCTGTTTGTACTGTTTTTTCTTGTCGGTATAATTTAGAAGCATAGGCAAGTCCTACCAACCTTGGCATTTGTGCTGCGGTACAAGAGACATCCGAAGCTGTATTGTATTGTTGCGTTAGGTTTTTCCAATTTCCGTCTGCATCTAAACTGTGTGAGGCAAAATGTCCTCCCATTTGTCTACCAGCAGCAAAAGGTTCGTGTTTAATGTCTGTATGTGCATACAAACCTGCAAAAAATTGTTGTGGAGTTAACTCTCCTAAAGCCAACATAAAGGTTTGATCTCTGTAGTATCCAGATCTCCAGTCTCCTTTTTCAAAAGCCTTGGCCATAGCTATTTGCGGCAATTCTTTACCATCCCCAAAAATTCCAAATTTGGCTTTTCCTGTTAATACTTCTTTACGACCTAGTAAACTGCATTCACGACTTAGCACAGCAATGTAGTAATCTTTTAAGATTTCTTCTTTGAATTGCTTAAATGTAAGTTCTTGTTCTTTTTGGGAATTCACAGTTACAGGCATAATTATTTCACAATTTTCAACGCATAAAGTTAATCATTTATAATTTGACAAAGGAAAGATGTGGAATGAAGCTATTAACATTGTTAAAACAATTGCTGTTTTAAGAATTTAATAATAGGTTGTGCTTTTAGATTTAACACAAATCTAATTTTTTTAGCGTAGTTATCTTCTTGAATAACAAGGCCTTCTTTGTTGTAAACAGGTAGGTAAAACTCTAAAATGTTGGGAATAAAATTCAAACGAATCCCTCCTTCGTAATCAAAAAAAGCGTCAGAATTACGATTTTTCAACAATGAGACATTGTTAAAAGTTTCTATCCACTTATAAATTCCCACACTTGTATTTATACTTGTTAACCATCGATTGGCAAAACCTGGGTTGTTTTGAGAAACAAATCCTCCTTGTGCTTTAAAATATTGTTGACTTACAAAACCTGAGTCTTCGGATCTCCCTAAGTACGGAAGTTCAAACAAATAATCGTTGGCAGTGTGCTGGTTGTAGCTAAAAAAATCGTTAGAGGTATGGTTGTTTAAAAATAATCCTCCAAAAAAACGCAATTCAATAGGTCTTTTTTTGTTGGTTAAATGTCGGTACCTAAAATCGGTGTTTAGTTTAGAGAATTTACTAGCAATTTCTGTATTGATGTTAAACTCGTAATTGTGAATGAGTTTGTTTCTTTTGTAACGGTACGCTAGTTTTAATAAGTTGTATTCATCTTCATCGGCTCTAGGAGTATTGATTTCC
This sequence comes from uncultured Flavobacteriaceae bacterium, assembly GCA_937930675.1. Classification (GTDB taxonomy): domain Bacteria; phylum Bacteroidota; class Bacteroidia; order Flavobacteriales; family Flavobacteriaceae; genus Wenyingzhuangia. The sequence continues at coordinate 1,385 of CALHCC010000015.1, read as the reverse complement.
GTTTCTCTATCAATCACCAAAAAAGTAGCAGTTAGTTTGTTAGTACCTAAGGCTCTAAAGTTTTTTTGCTTAAAATCGATACTAAAAAAGGGAGACAATGTATTATAGCTTAAGTCTTCTGCATAATGAAAATTGCTACCACTAATACCAAAACGGGTGGCATAAACAGATGTTTTTTCTGGATAAAAAGTATAGTTTATTTTAAAACCTCCCGTTAAGCTATTGCTGCCGAAACCATAGGTGGGTTTTAAAGCATATTCTAAATTTTGTTGAATGTAGGCTTTGTTTTGAATGCTAACTCCTAACAAAACTCCATCGTAATAATTATACGCAGCTTCGGGTTTTAAGAATATTTGATGAGTGTTCGGATTGTTTAAATCGTTTAACAATCGTACTTGTATGGGTCTTTCAAATAACTTTTTTTTTTGATGATCCCAGTTGTTTCTGTAATTAATTTCAGGATAAATATCTTCGTAATTCAAAACAATTTTATCAAAATTCTGATTTTTAAGAGCAATGTTTTGGGTTCCAGAAAATCCATCAAACCAAGTTTTATGAATAACGGTGTCGTTTTTTAAACCATAGACCACTACGGGAGTTTTAATAGATCGTTTGTTTTTTAAGATGATGTGTACGCTGTCTTTTTTAAAATGTGTTTTTACAATTTTATGATCTATTTTTTTAGCGGTATTTAACCATTCTTTTTCAAACCAATCGATGTTTTTAGTGCTGTTTTTTTGCAATAACTTTAAAAACGAGTTAGAATGGCTAGGTTGATTACGGTATTGATTTACATAGGTAGTAATGCTGTTTTTTAAGATGTCTTTTCCTACGTAATCGCTTAAAAACAAAAAACCAATACCTGCTTTATAAGGCGATACTACTTTTTTGTTGTAGTTAGATAATTGATGGATAGGAGTGGTGAGTTTTTGATCTAAATTTTCCCTAGCCGTAATTTGGTGTACAATAGAAAACTTGGCATTAAAATTTTGTTGAGCAATGTGCATGGATTTAATTCCCCAAATGTTTGCCAATCGGCCTAGTAATTTAGAATTTGGATAGTATTGATTGATATATGTAGCAAACAAATACACTTCTAAGCCTTGAGTAAACCAATAATCTTCGGTAAGATTATGATTTACCATTTGACGAATGTATTGTGTGGTTAAAGCTTTAAAAAATTCGGCTTCCCATTTAAATTCAGACGTATAAGGATGTAAAAAGCTAGGAAAATATTTAAGCTCGTAGATAGGATTTTGTTGGTATGTTTTTTTGTCTACTAAAATATTTTGTTGCGTAAGTGTACCTATATTTTCTTGTAAAAACAACATCATTTTATGCATTTTTTCTTTTTGAACAGCAATGCTTATTTTTTTTGAAATAAA
>CALHCC010000014.1 GCA_937930675.1 uncultured Flavobacteriaceae bacterium | reverse complement strand
TAATTTTAAACAAAAATAGCATCTTATTGATACTTCTTACCAAAAATATAGATATAAATGGATAATATTGCATATATCTAAACTGAAAAGTCTTTAAAATGAAATATTTATCTGCCGTTGTTGTTTTGTTAAGTTTAATTTGTTGTAAAAACAGCAAAAAAAGTACATCGGTATCCACAGCATCTATTTCTGTAAAATCTCAGAATGATATTAACACAGATACCAGTGCTATGGTTTATTTTAAAGGAGGAAAAATTACCATTGGTGCCAACAATAGAACAGATATAGAAGCTCCTGCTTTTGAAACTGAGGTAGCTCCTTTTTATTTGGATAAGTATTTAGTAACCGTGGCCGATTTTAGAAAATTTGTAGAGGCAACCAACCACGTAACAGAAGCTGAAAATTTTGGAGACTCTGGTTTTTTTAATTTAGAAACGTATAGCTGGGAGCTAAGAAAAAACACTACTTGGGAATATCCTGCGGGTCCAAACAACGCAAAAGCCATAGACAATCACCCAGTAACACATGTAAGTTGGAACGATGCTACAGCCTATGCAAAATGGGTTGGAAAAAGATTGCCTACAGAAATAGAATGGGAATATGCTGCCAAAAACGGACAAAATCTTACCTACCCTTGGGGAAACGAGCTTAAAAAAGAAGGAAAAATAAGAGCCAATACTTGGGAGGGAAAAAATATACAAGACAAAACAGTGGTAGATGGTTATTTATATACCTCTCCTGTAACTACTTTTCCTGCAAGTGAAAGCGGTATTTTTGATATGGTAGGTAATGTTTGGCAATGGACGGCATCTACCTATAAATCGTATAAAAATTCTTATCAAAACACAGATAGTAATATTGTGGTTACTAGAGGAAGTTCTTTTATGTTTGATCAGGCTATGGAAATGAGTTACACCACTACTTTTAGAGCTCAAAATACCAAAGAATCTTCTTTATTTAATACTGGTTTTAGATGTGCTAAATAACTTTTTTATGATACGTATATTTTATTATTTACTTTTTGTCATGGCAATTTCTTCATTGAACTCTTGTAGTAGTACTCAAAAAATAAACAAAAAAACCTACACCGCTTTTAGATCGGAACAAAAAAGTTTTGAATCTAAAGATGGGGTTTTAAAATACATAGATCAAGGTACAAGTGATCGAGTTATTTTATTATTACATGGCGTTCCTAGTTCGGGTTGGTTGTACAGAAAAATGATTCCTTTATTAGTAAACAAAGGTTACAGAGTTATTGCTCCAGATATGTTAGGATATGGGAATAGTGACAATCCTAATGGTTATGAATTGTATGATGAAGAACATCATGCAAAAAGATTAATTGCTTTGATGGATACTTTAAAAATTAAGAATTGGCATCATGTAATGCACGATGCAGGAGGATTGTGGACTTGGCAAATATTTAAACAAGCACCTAATAGAATTACCAAATTAACCGTGTTAAATACCATCGTGTATAACGAAGGTTTTCACCCTCCTATAAGAATGAAAAAAGGGTTTATCTCTAAAACAGCCATGTGGTTGTACAATAACGGAGTAACTACTTCTGGAATGTTAAAAATGTTGTTTAAAGAAGGGTTAAACGATCCTAAAACACTATCGGAAGCAGATGTATTCGGATATAAAAAACCTTTATTAGAAAACAAAACCAAAGGAATGTATTACTTTTTTACGCAAACATGTAATTCACTGCAAGATTATTCTAGTACGTTTGAAAATATAAGTATTCCTACACAATTTATTTGGGGTAAAAACGATAACATGTTACAAATAAAACCTCAACTAAATTTAATTAAAAAAGGATTTAAAATAGAGGATAAAGACATTTACATGCTAGATGCTAAACACTTTATACAAGAAGAAAAACCATCAGAAATTGTTGAAATTATTACGAAATTGTAAAACATTTTTCCTTTTGAGACCTCTTTATTTTATTGCTTTTACTTTTTTTCTACTCGTTTCTTGTCATCAAAAAAAAGAAACGGTGTATACAAAAGTAAATCCTATGTCTATTTTTACCAATACAGATAGTATTCCTAATCACCATTATGTAGGAAGTCAAAAATGTAAAGAGTGTCATCCTAATCAATTTAAAGATTGGGAAGGGTCTCATCATGATAAATCCATGCAACAAGCTTCTAAAGAAAGTATATTGGCACCTTTTAAAGGAGAGGTTTTTACAAGTCAAGGGGTTACTTCTACCTTTTTTCAAAAAGAGGATGATTTTTACGTAAATACCGAAGGTAGAGATGGTAAAAATCACGATTTTAAAATTATTTACACCTTTGGAGTCACTCCTTTACAACAATACATTGTTCAGTTTCCTAATGGGCATTACCAATGTTTAAGAACAGCTTATGATACAGTTAAAAATAAATGGTACGATTTGTATCCTGATTTTAAAGTAGTACACAGCGAGTGGTTGCATTGGAGTAGAGGAGGACTAAATTGGAATACCATGTGTTCCGACTGCCATAGTACCAACGTAAAGAAGAATTACAAAGAAAAAGACCATAGTTACACCACCAATTACGCTATTATAAATGTAAGTTGTGAAGCCTGCCATGGCCCTGGTAAGAAACACGTTTCTAAAGCTATAGAACAAGGAGAAGTGTACGAAAGTGATGGGAGCTTACAAATGATAAATTTAAATTCTAAAGAATTGGTAGATGCGTGTGCACGTTGCCATGCACGTAGAGAAAACATGAGTTTGTTTCATACCCCTGAAGGAACTTTTTTAGATCATTATTATCCGCAACTTATTAAAGAGGGATTGTACCATGCCGATGGGCAAATTTTAGATGAAGATTATGTGTATGGATCTTTTATTCAAAGTAAAATGTACCACAATGGTGTGAGTTGTAAAAACTGTCATAACGTACATTCTACAAAACTTAAATTTGAAGGAAATAAATTGTGTTTGCAATGTCACGATGATCAAAAGTTTGATAGCAAAACGCATCACAAACATCCTATGGGTACCAAAAGTGCTTTGTGTATTAATTGTCACATGACCGGAAAACACTACATGGGAAATGATTTTAGAAGAGACCATAGTTTTAGAATTCCTAGACCTGACTTAAGTTTAAAATACAATAGCCCAAATGCCTGTACAGGTTGCCATACCGATAAAAACAACCAATGGGCATATGATAATTTTGTAAAACTGTATGGAGAACCTAAAAAAAATCATTTTTCTGATAAATTGGCTCCTGGTATTACCAGAGCAGAAGGAGGGTACGATAGTTTAATTGCTTTGGTAAAAGATACAACCTATCCTAATATGGCAAGGGCTTCTGCGGTTTCTAACCTAAATTACTATCAAAATAACATCAACATAAATGATGTATTATCGTTTTTAAAAGACAGTTCTCCCTTAGTAAAGGGAGCTACTGCAGATTTGTTATTCGAATTAAAAGTGGGTAGCGATTATTATAAAAACTTATTACCTCTGCTAAAAGATAAAAAAAGAGCGGTACGTGTAAAAACCTTTTTTGCGTTAAGTGCTGTGCCTAGTGCTAAAATACCTAAAGCCTACCAACCTTTTTATAAGCAAGTAAAAATTGAATTTGCCAATGTGCTAAAAGTAGGAGGAGAGTTTTCTGGTGGAAAAATGAAAAGAGCACAATATTACCTATCTGTTGGAAAAATAAACAGTGCTATTAAAACCTTAGAAAGTGCCTTGGTGTTAGACCCAATTAACAATATTGTACGTACCACACTTGCCAATTTGTATTATCAAAACAAACAATACCGTAAAGCAGAAGAAGCCTACAAAACTATTTTAAAACAAGAACCTGGTTTTGGCTTAACTAATTTTGATTATGGCTTGTTGTTAAATGAAATGGGTAAGACCAACCAAGCTATTAAACAACTAGAAATAGGACACCAATTACTCCCAGAAAACGACAGAATTGTTTACAATTTAGGATTGCTTTACTTTAAAAACAAACAGATTTCTAAAGCCATTTCTATCTTAAAAAAACAACTAAAAGTAAATGCTAGTAATACAGATTTGATTTATTTGTTAGCCTATGTTTACTATCAAAACCAACAAACTGATTTGGCAAAAAAATATGGAAGTCAGTTATTAGAGCTCGCTCCTAACAATCAACAATACATTCAGTTTTACAATGCACTATAAACAAATATAATTCTTGTTTATTCAGACAATTTTAATAACATAAAAAATTTACTTTCTATACTATTTTTGATAAAAAACAATTATCAATTGATTCTATTTCTATTTTATAGAATAAAAATACACAAGATCCTTAATATTCTTTAATCTTTATATTTTTTTGGTAAAATAATGCCATAAATTAGAGTTTTCGATACCTAATTTTGTGTTTTAAAAGACACTTAAATTAAATTTTGATGAAAAAACCTGTTCTAATTTCTAAAGTTTCTGAATTAGTAAACAAAGAACCTAAGCATGCATTAGTAAACGGTCTAGATCTTGTAATTGTTAAATTTGACAATGATATTTCTGTTTTATACGGAAGATGTTTACACCGCGGAGCCTTAATGTCTGATGGACATGTAGATGGAGATAATTTAATTTGTGGATTACACGGATGGGATTATCGTGTAGATTCTGGTGTATCAGAATACAATAACAAAGAAGTACTTCATAAATTTTCTACTAAAATAGAAAACGACTCTTTGTACGTAGATGAGTTTGAAATAGATGCTTATTTAGTTAACTATCCACAACCTTTTAATCGAGAACAATATTTAGGAGCCTATGCAGATACACATCCTGAAGAAACAGAACCTTATACCCTTCAAATAAAAGAACTTGCTCAAAATGGTTTAAAAAACATAGGTCATCATGGTTTTTCTGCTTCTATGGGAGTAGACAGAAATACATTGCCTAAATGGGAAGATATTCAGTTTTTACCTGCCCAGTTAGCAACCAGACCTTTATTAGATCACGAAAACGTATCTACCAAAATTACCATTGGTTCAAAAGCTAAAAAACCACTTACCTTAGATATTCCTTTGTTTGTGAGCGATATGAGTTTTGGTGCATTGTCTAAAGAAGCCAAAATATCTTTAGCCAAAGGAGCAGAAATGGCAGGTACAGGTATTTGTTCTGGAGAAGGTGGAATGTTACAAGAAGAACAAGACAACAATTCTAAATATTTTTACGAATTAGCATCTGCTCAGTTTGGTTTTTCTTGGGATAAATTAGACCATGTCCAAGCTTTTCATTTTAAAGCTGGGCAAGGTGCAAAAACAGGAACAGGAGGACATTTACCAGGAGATAAAGTAACTCAAGAAATAGCCCAAGTAAGAGGGTTAAAAGAGGGAGAAACGGCTATATCTCCAGCAACATTCACCCATTTTAATGGTGTTCAAGATTTTAAAGAATTTGCAAACAAAGTAAGAGACTATACAGGAGGAATTCCTATTGGTTTTAAAATAGCTGCAAGTCATATAGAGAAAGACATTCAATTTGCTCTAGACGTAGGTGTAGATTATATTATTCTTGATGGAAGAGGAGGCGGAACAGGTTCTGCACCTACCATTCTTAGGGATAACATTAATGTACCTACCATCCCTGCTTTGGCAAGAGCAAAACAATACTTAAATAAAGTAGGAGCTTCTCATGTAAGTCTTATTATTACTGGAGGTTTAAGAGTTGCGGAAGACTTTGCAAAGGCTCTAATGTTAGGAGCAGATGCCGTTGCCGTTTCTAATTCTGCTTTACAAGCTATTGGTTGTTTGGGTATGCGCGCTTGTGGTAGTAATAATTGTCCTGTAGGTATTGCTACACAAAAAGAATCTTTACGTAGTAGGTTATTAATAGAATCTTCTGCAAAACAATTGTACAATTACTTTGATGCTACAAATGACTTAATTAAAGTGATTTCTAGATCTTGTGGTTATGATGATATTACTAAATTTAATTCTACTGATTTATCTACCTATAACCATGAAATGCATCAATTAACAGGAATAAATTACGCAGGAATTAAAAACTAAAACAATAATAGTCATATTGTAATTTTTTACTTGTGTATACAACAAAAAAATACTCTTATAATCATAAAATTATGAAGTCTAAAAAATGGTACAGTGTACTAAAAGACAAAACCTCATTACCCGAAGGTAGAGTTCAAACAGTTACAGCAGGTCATCAAGGAATATGTTTAACACATTACGAAGGAAAATTTTCTGCCTTAGATAATAAATGTCCGCATCAAGGAGGTCCTTTAGGCGAAGGATCTATAGAAAATGGAATGTTAAGGTGCCCTTGGCATGGTTGGGATTTTCATCCTTGTAGTGGTTTGCCACCTGGAGGTTATGATGATGGTATTAAAACCTTTGAGGTAAAAGAAGAAAATGGAGAGGTATTTGTAGCCGTAGAAGAGGAAGAAGAACACCAAGAAACAACCTCTGACGTAATGGTACAAACCATGATTAACTGGGGAGTAGACACTGTTTTTGGAATGGTAGGACACTCTAATTTAGGAGTGGCAGATGCCATGATGAGACAAGAACATAAAAACAAATTACAATACTTTGGTATTCGTCACGAAGGTGCTGCTGCATTTGCAGCCTCTGCCTACGGAAAATTAACAGGTAAACCTGCCGTTTGTTTTGGTATTGCAGGTCCTGGAGCTACCAATATGTATACCGGAATGTGGGATGCTAAAGTAGATAGAGCTCCTTTATTAGCAATTTCTGGTCAGGTAGACACCCAAGTGATTGGTACAGGTGCTTTTCAGGAAGTAGATTTGGTCAAAGGATTTCAAACCGTTGCCAATTTTAACCATGCTGTGCAAGAACACTCTAAGCATAGCGAATTAATGTCTTTAGCCATAAAAAGTGCTTTATTAAATAGAGATGTTTCTCATTTAACATTTCCTGATGAAGTTGCTTTTTTACCTAAAAAATCAACCGACGAAGCACAAACTCCAGAAGGAAGAATTACCCCAATGAACATAGCACCACCTAAACAAATGGTGGAGAAAGCTACCCAAATGATTCAAGAATCAAAAAGACCTACAATTATTGTTGGTTACGGTGCTCGTTTTCAAATGAAAGCTATTATTGCGTTTGCAGAAAAACTAAATTGCCCAGTAATTACTACATTTAAAGGAAAAGGATTAATCGCAGACAACCACGAACTAGGTTGTGGAGTTTTAGGAAGAAGTGGAACTCCAATTGCATCTTGGTTTATGAACGAAAGTGATTTATTAATTGTCTTTGGTGCTTCTTTTTCAAACCATACAGGAATTACCCCTAAAAAACCAATTATTCAGGTAGATTATGATCCTAATGCCTTAAGTAAGTTTCATAAAATTGATGCTGCTTTGTGGGGAGAAATCTCTGAAACGTTGGATTGTTTAAAAGAAAAATTAAACAATTCTTATGATACAATAGATCAACGAAATGAGATTGCCGAAAGATGGTCTATTTGGAAAAAAGAAAAAGAAAATAGATTGTTAGACGAAAGTAAAAAAGGACTTAGTTCTATTGCTGTTTTTGATGCGATGAATAAAACTGTTCCAAAAAATGCTGTAATAGCCGTAGATGTAGGAAATAATACCTATTCTTTTGGAAGGTATTTTGAAGCACAAGAACAATCTGTTTTAATGTCTGGATACTTAGGTTCTATTGGTTTTTCTCTTCCTGCAGCCATGGGAGCATGGGCAGCAGAAGGAAAAAATCGTCCTATTTGGTCTATTTCTGGTGATGGTGGTTTTGGACAATATTTAGGCGAATTTATGACCTTAGTAAAGTACAATATGAATATTAAACATGTGCTTTTAAACAATTCTGAACTAGGTAAAATATCTAAAGAACAAAAAGCTGCAGAATTGGATGTTTGGAAAACAAAGTTACACAATATTAATTTTGCTAAGTATGCGGAAAATTGTGGAGCATTAGGAATTAGGGTTACTAAAAAAGAAGATCTTTTGCCTGCCTTAAAAAAATTAAACGAACACAACGGACCTGCTTTATTAGAAATAATTACAGATGTAAATTTAATTTAAATGAATACTCATAAAGTAGCTTTTATTCGTTGTGAACATTTTAATGCAGCCCATAGATTATACAATCCTAAATGGGATGATGAAACTAATTATCAAATTTTTGGTAAATGTAGCAATCAAAATTATCACGGTCATAATTACCATTTAGAAGTTAAAGTAATCGGTTTTATAAATCCTGATACGGGATATGTAATAGATGCTAAAAGTTTATCAGATTTAATAACTAAAAAAATTATAGATCGATTTGATCATAAAAACTTAAATCTCGACACAAAAGAGTTTAAAAATTTAAACCCTACTGTAGAAAATATTTGTAAAGTTATTTTTGATATTCTTAGACCTGAATTAGATAAAGATATTGAACTAAAAATTAAGTTAAGAGAAACCCATAAAAATTATGCAGAATACCCTGGATAAAAGTAATGTTGATAATGAATTAGCGACTCCTTTAAACAAAGATGCGTTTAAAGAAACAGATACTGTAAAAAAAGAAAAAATTGCAGTATTGTTTAAAGAAATTATGACTGTAATGGGGCTTGATTGTACAGACGATTCTCTAAAAGATACTCCAAATAGAGTAGCCAAAATGTATATTGATGAAATTTTTTCTGGTTTAAATCCAAAAAATAAACCCTCTATATCATTATTTGAGAATAAGTACCAGTACAACCAAATGTTAATTGAAAAAGACATTACGCTCTATTCTACTTGTGAACATCATTTTGTTCCTATAATAGGTAAAGTACATATTGCTTACATTTCTTCTGGACAAGTTATTGGTTTGTCTAAATTGAATAGAATTGTACAATATTATGCTCAAAGACCCCAGGTACAAGAACGTTTAACAAATCAAATAGCAAACGATTTAAAAACAATCTTAAAAACGGATAGTGTAGCCGTTGTAATTAAAGCAAAGCACTTATGTGTAGCATCTAGAGGTATTAAAGATACTGCTTCGGAAACATTAACATGTTATTATGGAGGAGCATTTAAAAACGAAAATAAAATTATCGAATTTCAAAATTATTTAAAATGAATTTATCAAAACAAGAAACAGAGAATTTAGAAAAATTACAAGAAGTATTAGCTCTTTTAGCCGAGGGACAATTTATTAAAGCGATGACTGAATACTTAGACGATAATGTTGAATTGTCTGAAGGTAACAATCCTCCTAAAGTTGGTAAAGCTTTTTGTCTTGAAGAAGAAGAAAAATTATTGGCAACAGTAACAGAATTTAATGGTTATAACGTAATAAGTGGTCCTGCAGCTAAAGACGATACTACATTTTACGAAGTAGTAATGGAATTTAAAACTAACGATGGTCAATCTCATAGATTTGAACAAACTGTACGTTCAATCTGGAAAGATGGAAAAATTATTAAAGAAAGATATTACCACGCTTAATTATTAT
>CALHCC010000013.1 GCA_937930675.1 uncultured Flavobacteriaceae bacterium | reverse complement strand
AATTAAATATACTTTTTATATTTGCACTCGCAAACGAGCAATCGTTAGACGCTTTGGAGAAATGGCAGAGTGGTCGAATGCGGCGGTCTTGAAAACCGTTGTCTGTAACAGGACCGGGGGTTCGAATCCCTCTTTCTCCGCATAAAAAACCGCAACATACTAAATGTTAGCGGTTTTTTTATTTTGGGATGATTTAGAATATGCTAAATTAATAGCGAGACAGTCTTATTTAATAAAAGGGAGAACGATTGCATTTACGATTGAGTATACGGCAAATGTAGAACGAGAATTATATGTACAAGTAAACAAAGGGAATTTTTGGGTAGGGAAATCAGCCAAAGTAGTAGCTGCAGGTATTCATCAGAAAACCCAAATTACCATTGTTTCAAATGAAAGAATAGATCCGGGAGAGGGCTATAAAATGAAGTTAATTTTACATGATGTTGGGGCAGATTGGGAAAACAAAATAGATAAAAACGTTTATAAAGTTAGTTTACACAAACTAGAATATTAAAATACTAATTTTAATACAAATAAAAAGGCTTGCTCATAAATTTATGAGTAAGCCTTTTGTGTTAACTTATAGATAATCGATGCTGTAATTCTGTAAATTGATTTGGGATTAAATTCTTTTTTGCTTCTTTATAAGTAGAAACATATAAATAAGGATTGCCTTTTATTTTATTGATAAGATTTAAGTAGTGTGTGTAGGATAAGTTTTTCATAATAATGATGTTTTATGGTGATACTTCAAAACTACAACCAACATCATCTTTTCATTTCTGTTTTTAGTTAAACAACCTTTATCTATCGATGAATGGATTTGAAGTGTGAAATTTGTGTGTTAATACCATTAATCGATGTTTTTATACCCACTTATCGATAGAAACCCTACATTTTAACGAAATTTAATGATCGTTGTCCTATACTATTTTATATTTAAATATCATTAAGAATATAAAGTATGGCAACGGTATTAAAAATTTTGTTGATTGAAGACGACGTAATAGAAGTCATGAAGTTTAAAAGAGTACTTTCATCCATTACCGATGGAAATACCTATGAATTTCAGAATGCAGAAAATGGGGAAGAGGCTTTAGAGATGTTAAATCATGGAACTTTTATGCCTGATATTATTTTGTTGGATTTAAACATGCCTAAAATTAGCGGAATAGAATTTTTATCGATCTTAAAAAATGACGATCGATTAAAGTTTTTACCCACAGTTGTTTTAACGACTTCTAACAACGAAAAAGATGTGTTAGAGTGCTTTAAAATAGGAATTGCAGGCTATGTGTTAAAGCCATTAAAGTACGAAGATTACATCGTTAAAATTCAAAAAATATTAGGATATTGGAGTATCAATCAATTGATAAGATTATAAGATGAAGGGAATTATTTTTACAGAATTTTTAGAGTTGGTAGAAGAAAAATTTGGTTTGATGATGGTAGACGATATCATCGAAAAATCGAATCTAGTTTCTGGAGGAGCCTATACCGCTGTAGGGATTTACGAATTTTCTGAAATGCTACAATTGCTTCAGAATTTAAGCAAAAACACAAAATTAACCATAGACGATTTATTGTTAGTGTTTTCGGAACATTTGTTTAAGGCCTTAATTAAAAGTCATCCTAATTTAGTAGCGCATTATAAAGATCCTATGAATTTGTTGGCATCTATAGAAAATCATATTCATGTAGAGGTTCAAAAACTATATCCGGATGCACAGTTACCTACATTTGAAATGGTTGAAAAAACACCCACAAAAATGGTGATGATTTACAAATCGGACAAAGCCTTATATGTGTTAGGAAAAGGGCTAATGGAAGAAACCTTTAAGTTGTTTAAGGTAAAAGGAGAAATTACGTATAGAAAAATTAAAGAAGACGGAACAGAAGTAGAATTTACTATTATAAAATCTTAAATGAGTGTACATGAAATAGAAATATTAAAACGTGCTTTGGCTAGAGAAAAATTAGCCAGAAAAACAGCCGAAGATATTTTAGAAACAAAATCTGCAGAGTTGTATGAATTAAATCTACAAAACAAGCAAGCTAATGAAAAATTAGCCTCTTTAATTAAAGTTAAAAATTCAGAATTAAAAGGTTTTTTTGAAAACATCATAGATGCTTATATTATGATGGATTTGTCTGGTAATGTGCTAAAAATGAACAAAGCTGCAGAAGCTTTATTGGGCTATAAATTATCAGAAGGAATTTTAAATTTACAATCTTTAACACAAGAAAAAGATAGTGATTTGGTATCTGCCTCTTTTCAAACACTCTTACAAAATGGAAAAATCACCAATTTTGAAGTAAACTTAATCACTCAAAATAATATTTTAAAATTGGTTAGTATCAATTCTAGTGTTATTTACGATGAACATCAGAAAGCCATTGCTACGCATGGAATTTTAAGAGATATTACGCAAATAAAACAGTTAGAAAATCAAAAAGAGCAATTGTTACACGAGTTAGAAAAGAGTAACGAAAATTTACAAGAATACGCACATGTGGTTTCTCACGATTTAAAATCTCCTTTACGAAGTATAGATGCCTTAGTAGCTTGGATTCAAGAAGACAATAAAGAGCATCTTAAAGAAAGTAGTTTAGCTCATTTTCAGTTGATAGAAAAAACTCTAGAAAAAATGGAAAACTTAATTACCAAGGTGTTAAGTTATTCTAGTTTAGGAGCCAATATGCAAAGGACGGAAAATGTAGATGTAGATGCTCTTTTGCATCGTTTACTAAAAGTAATGTACGTACCTAAGCATGTACAAATACAAGTTTTAAATACACTACCTAGTTTAACAGGTGATGAGGTTAAATTAGAACAGTTGTTTCAGAATTTAATAGGAAATGCTATTAAATTTAATGATAAAACTCAAGGAATTGTAAAAATAGCTGTAGTAGACAAGCGGGATTTTTATGAGTTTTCCGTCTCAGATAATGGAATAGGTATTGAAGAAAAGTATTTTGATACGGTATTTAAAATTTTTAATTCACTACAAAAACGCAAAGACTCTTCTGGAATTGGTTTGTCTATGGTTAAAAAAATAGTAGAACTCCACCAAGGGACTATTTGGATAGAAAGCGAATTGCAAAAAGGAACTACCTTTAATTTTACCTTAAAAAAATAAGTGATGAAAAGTATTCAATTAAATAGATACAAAGACAAAGAATGGCAGTTTTTAGGGGAGACAATCTCGCTAAAGCAACCTTTGGTATTGGTGTTTGGAAACAGACTTTTATTAGAAACCATAGATGTTTATCAGGAGTTAAAAGAACTATTCCCCAATGGACACATCGTAATGGGGTCTACCAGCGGAGATATTACGGCTACCTATGTAGATGATGTAGGAATTACCGCAACGGCAATAGAGTTTGAAAAAAGTGAATTTTTAATTAAAACCACCAATTTATTACATCAAAAATTAGATAGCCATAAAACAGGAAATGATTTGATGAAGCAGTTTCCTCAAAAAAACTTAAAATCTGTTTTTATTATATCCGAAGGAAGTTTTATTAACGGTAGTCAGTTAACGCAAGGAATTTCGGAGAACTTACAGCAAGATGTATTGGTAACAGGAGGTTTGTGCGGAGATTCTGATCGATTTGAAAAAACCATTTCAGGATACAACCAAGCACCTAAAGAAGGAGAAATTATTGCCGTTGGTTTTTATGGGGATTCGTTAGAAATATCCTGTTCGTTGTATGGGGGGTGGACACCTTTTGGTCCAGAAAGAATTGTAACAAAATCTAAAGCAAATGTTTTGTACGAATTGGACGGGAAGCCTGCCTTGGATTTGTATAAAAAATATTTGGGAGAAAAATCTAAAGAATTGCCAAGTGCAGCTTTGTTGTATCCATTAAATGTAAAAATTAAAGAAGAAAATCATGCGATTGTAAGAACTATTTTAAATATAGACGATGCTAAAAAAGGGATGATTTTGGCAGGAGATATTCCCGAAGGAGCTAAGGTGCAATTGATGATGACCAATGTAGATCATATTGCAAATGCTTCCGAAAAAGCCATAAAATCGGCAAACGAACATAGAAAAAACAAAGCAGAATTGGCCATTGTGGTAAGTTGTATTGGACGTAAATTAGTGTTAGATCAACGAGTAGAAGAGGAGATAGAAGAGGTCGCCAATGTATTGGATACGCAAGTAACTATTTGTGGATTTTATTCCTATGGAGAAATCGCTCCATTTAATGGAGAACATGCTTGTAAACTTCACAATCAAACCATTACCATTACCTTAATTAGCGAAGTATGAATTCATTGTTAAAAATACAATTAAGGAAATATGTGTCCGAGGATTTAAAAAAACATCCGGATTTACAAACGTTTTTAGAAGTTATAGACCGATCGTATAACAATCATGATGAGCAATTTTTAATGTTGCAAAGAGCCATGAAAATTAGTTCTGATGAGTTATTTGAAGCCAATCAAGAATTAAAAACGGATACAGAAAATCAAAAAAAGATTATTGCTAAGTTAAACGAGTTGGTCGTTTCTTTACGAGGGAATTCTATAAAAGAAGAAAATCCTCAGCAAGAAACCGTAAAGTTGGTGGATGTGATGGAAAATCAAGCGCAGGAAATTATAGAAATTAACCAACAGCGAGAAAAATTAATGGCAGAATTATCCATTCAAAATAAAGAATTAAGTGAGTATGCACATATGGTGTCTCACGACTTAAAATCTCCTTTGCGAAGCATAGATTCTTTAACACTTTGGCTAAAAGAAGATTATAGCCATTTGATTGATGAAGCAGGGAAAGAAACCATTCAATTAATTCGTCATAACGTAGAAAAAATGGATGCCCTTATTTCGGGAATTTTAGAGTATTCTACTGTAGGTAAAAACAAACGTGAATTGTCTGTGGTAGATTTACAAGAATTAATAACTGGTATGTTGAATTTTATTGAAATTCCAAAGCATATTACGGTTTCTATAGTAGACAAGCTTCCTAAAATAAAAGGAGACAAACATAGACTGCAACAGTTGTTTCAAAACTTGGTGGTAAATGCTTTAGCTTATAACGATAAAAAAGTAGGAAAGGTAGAAATAGGCTATCAAAACCAAGAATTTTTTGTGCGAGACAATGGAAAAGGAATAGAGAATACTTATTTAAACAAAATATTTAAAGCTTTTTTTAAGCTAGAAAACAATCAAAAATCAATAGGTTTAGGATTGTCCATTGTCCATAAAATAGTTACGTTGTATCAAGGAACCATTAGAGTTGAGTCTGTACCTAAAGAAGGAACCACTTTTTATTTTACATTATTGCAAGAAAGAGAGCATCATGGAACAACCTAATTTTAGCCAAATAGATCAAATTACTGGAGGAGATGATGATTTTAAACAGCAGTTATTAGCTGTTATTCATAAAGAGTTTCCTGTAGAACAACAACAGTATTTTGATTGTTTAAGTAGTAATAATTTTAAAGGGTTGGCAGAAATAGTTCATAAACTTAAACATAAAATTAGTATTTTAGGATTAGAAAAAAGCTATGCCATTGCCGTGGAATACGAACACGCGTTACGAGAAGAGACTTTTGTTAAAAAAGAAGATTTTGAGTGTGTATTGGCTGTGATTAGCAATTTTTTAAACACGCTAAAAAAGGAACTATGAAGTGTATTATTATTGATGATGAAGAAATGGCTAGAGTAATTATTAGCCAGTTGTGTAGTAGAGTAGAGGGATTGGAGGTTGTAGAGCAATTTCCGAATGCAATTCAAGCAATTAAATACTTAAATCACAATCAAGTAGATTTAATTTTTTTAGACATCCACATGCCAGATTTTACAGGATTTGATTTTATTCAAACCCTTAAAAATCCTCCTCAAATTATTTTAACCTCATCCGATCCTAAATTTGCTATTGATGCTTTTGAGTACGATTGTATTGTAGATTATATGTTAAAACCTATTGCTTTGCCACGTTTTTACAAAGCAATAGAAAAAATAGGCAAAAAGAATATAACAACCACGGTTGTTGAGGATTCAGCACCTGAAACACCAGAAAGTAATACAACGTCTATTACAGAATTGTACGTAAATATAGACCGAAGGTTGGTGAAAATAGATATTCCAAGCATTTATTTAATAGAAGCTAAGGGAGATTATATTCAAATAAAAACCGAGGGTAAAAACTATATTGTTCATTCAACTTTAAAAAAGATAGAAGAAAAATTACCCAACGAATTGTTTCTTAAAATTCACAGATCGTATATTATTAATGTACAAATGATTACGGATATTGAAGACAATAGTGTGTTGATAAAAAAAGATGTAGTACCTGTGAGTAGAACCAATAGACCAGAATTAATGAGGAGGCTGAATTTGTTGTAAGTGTGAGTTAGAGGTTGAGTTGTATTGATTTTAGATGTAAAAGATGGTTGAAGAATTGTATCGTTTTTAAAAACAGTATTT
>CALHCC010000012.1 GCA_937930675.1 uncultured Flavobacteriaceae bacterium | reverse complement strand
AATGTTGCAAAAAGCAACTCAACAATCTAAAACCTTATTGGGGGCTGTTGCTCCAGATATTAAAATATCGGAGACAAATAGCTTGCACAAGTTAAAAGAACACGAAAAATATGTAGTTATTTTTTGGAGTAGTACTTGTTCTCACTGTAGGGCAACATTGCCTAAGGTAAACAATTTTTTAAGCGATAAACAGGGGTTAAAAGTAATTGCTGTTGGAATAGAAAACAAAGAAGACAAACAAAGTTGGTTAAACAACATAAAGTTTTATCCTGATTG
Organism: uncultured Flavobacteriaceae bacterium; assembly: GCA_937930675.1. Lineage (GTDB taxonomy): Bacteria > Bacteroidota > Bacteroidia > Flavobacteriales > Flavobacteriaceae > Wenyingzhuangia. The sequence continues at coordinate 29,883 of CALHCC010000012.1, read as the reverse complement.
GGAAAACGTACTTTCTTTAGGTAAATGGGAAAGTAAAGATGCCTTAAATTATAACATTAACGGAACTCCTTCTTTCTTTTTATTAGATAAGAATAAAATAATAATAGCAAAGCCTAATGATTTGGAGGAATTAAAAAAGTTATTTTAATAAAAAAGCTTCACTGTTTTGTGAAGCTTTTTTATTTACTGGTCTAATAGTTCATCAATTTTACGCATCATTAGTTCTTCTGTGTTAAGTTTATATCCAGAGGTGTAGAATTGAATCTTCCCTTGTTGATCGATAATAATATTTGTAGGTACGTTTTTAATTTTAAATTTAGCAGCCATGTATTGGCTTTCATCTTGGTCTACAATATCCCAATTTATAGGATGTTTTTTTGCACTCTTTTTAATTGTTTTTTTAGAATTATTTAAAAAATAAACAAATTCAACTTGATTATTATTTAAGTACGATTTTTTTAAATCATTTAAATAAGGTATTTCGGATTTACACACAGAATAAGTAAGGTCTGAAAAATTTAAAATCATTATTTTTTTATTTTTCAAATTTTGTTTACTTGATAGTTTTTTACCATTCATTGTTTTGGTACGGAATTTTGGACTTTTTGTTCCAATCAAATTCGTAATTTCTTGTTGTCTTTTTTCCCTAATTTTTTCACACTTTTCACAAGTGTCGTTCTCTGGAATTACATGATAGTTTTTTAAGGAATAAAAAGATTCTGGAACTTTTTCAGAAGTTACTTTAGTTGCTTTTACTGTATAAATCCCTAAGTTTTTATCAAAAATTGTATATTCCATTAACAGACCTTCTGCATTAAAGTCCTTGACAAATTTGAGACCAAATTCTTTTGTTGTAAAAAGATTAAAAGATATTCCTTTAATAGTAGCTGTGTATTGATCGCATTTGATTCCTGCAATAGTTTGAGTTTTATGGTTTAAATAAGTACTTTTAATTTCAGGGTTCTTAAAGTAGGAAGAATACGCATGCCCATTTGTAGAGCATTTGTAGTGTTTGTTGTTTTGATAATCTAAAATTTTAACTTTTGTTTCGTGAATATCGTTATAAAAAGTTCTTTCTATCAGCTTGTTTTTGTTAAGAGTTACTATAATTTCACGAATAAAAAAGGGAGATGCTTTTTCTTTGGCGGTTAATTCTTTTTGATAAGAAACCGCATAGTTAATAATAATATCTTTTGTAATTTTTCTATCTGTTTTATATGTCCATTGTGCAAATATATTTTGACTTAATAGGCTAATAATAGACAAAAGAATAAGATTTACTTTTTTAGAACGCATAGACTTTTTTTGATTAAATATAACTAAATTTTTAAAAGCCCTTATTTTTATAAACGAAGGGCTTTTAAACGAGTTTATTGATTGTCTCTAATGTTTTTTTGAACGCTAATAGCTCCAAATAAACTTAATAAAAACGCAAAGGCATAAAATCCTTTTTCGCTAGGTAGTAAGGTTGCATTCCACAATCCAACAACCAAAAGAACAATAGATAATAAGGTTCCAAACCAACAAATAGAATAATACATTTCTGTAACGTTAATATCTTCTAATTTGTCTCTCACTGTTTTTTGTAAAGAGACTACGGCAAATAGACCGAACATAATGATAGTAAAATAATACCCTTTTTCATTTAATAATATATCAGACCTTACCAATCCAATTAAATAACCTGTTAAACCTGTTACAAGAGCAGCCCACGATGCTGCAATAAATGCTGATGATGGTTTTTGATTTTTCATAATTTTCTTATTTATTTTTAGTTAATATTTCATTGTCTGTAATGGTCCACAAACAAGCGTTTTGTCCACAAACTTTTAAAGCGGTATTGGTCCAAGTATTGCAAGTTTTAAATAAATGATACACACCATTGGCTTCGTAAAACGCATCATGATTACCATAATATGCTGTTGTTTTAATCGGTACAAATTCATTGTTATGTATCAATGCACTTTTCTCTATATAATTACAAAGTTTTATGTATTGCTTGTTGGTTAAACTTAACTTAACACAATCGTTGGTCTCTTTCATAGAAGGGTAGTAGGTTGTGTGTAAGGCCGTAGAACTTCTTCCTAAGGCTGCTGTTAGTGCCGTTTTAACCGTTAAGTCTGACCAAGTAGGTGTGTTTAAATAAAAGCCTTTATCTCCCCATCCAATGCCTACATATTTCATTTTTTCTGAGGGTAGCTTTGTGTGTTTTTGTTTTATTTTGGTGTTCCAATTGTAGTATTTATTTTTAATAGGGACTACAATATCTGTATGTACCCCATTTGATTTTATATAAATATTAATTTCTCGTAGCGTTTGTACTGTGGTACCTTTTACAGTTATATAGGGTAAAACAAATACACTTATGATGTAGGTAAGAATAATTCCTACAAAGATAAATCCGATATATTTAATTGTTTTTTTCATAATAAATAATGTGAGTAATCACTTTTTTTGATTCTAAATTTTTTTATAGTTTATACTTTTTCTTTAAAAATGGAATGTAGTCTTCGTTAAAACGATCCAATAAAATATCAATTGCAATACTGTTTACTATTTGATTGAGTAGAATAGCTTCTTGTTTGGGTTCTTTATAATTTAATGCAGTAAAAGTTTCTTCAAATTTATTTAGGATAGGGACAAATTTATTGTTGTTCGTATATTCTGGTTCCCATCTTAATTTGTATTGTAGTCTCCAGTAGTCATAGTATTCTTTGTCTATACGCAAGGGTAACGTTATGGTTTTAATCAATACTTCTTTAGGATCTGTTTCTTCAAAAATAGGTAAGAATAGATGATTAATTGTCTCTTGAGTTTGAATCATTAATTCTTTTAACAAGTTTTTTTTATTACCAAAATGTCTAAAAATTAACCCTTCTGATACTCCAGCAGCTTTTGCTATTTTGCTTGTAGAGGTAGCGGAATATCCTTCTTTAGCAAATAAATGTAATGCTGTTTCTAATATTTGTTCTTTTTTAATGGTCATAATACTGTAAGTAATTACTTACAAATGTAAGAATGTTTTTTAAATAAAAAAGTAATCACTCACTTTTTTAATATGTCGCGTTCTTCTTGTACATCTTTTAGAATCTTTTTTAAGGCTCTATTCTCTTTTTCTAAAGCTTACCTTCTGTTTTTTTCTTAAAACCATTAAAACACTTATAAATAAGGCTCTGAGAAATGATATACTCGCTGCTTAAAGCATTTACTTTTTGACCAGAACTAACTAAATCAACAATGGTTTTTTTAAATTCTTTTGTGAAATTACCTGATAATATTATCTTAATTCTAATATCACCATATTCCCCGAATTAAATCCTGCAGAAAAAATGTGGCAATGGTTTAAGGATAGAATAGCCATGAAAATGTTTAAGGCGATAGATAAATTGGAAGAAAGAGTTGTAAAAATGACAAAAGAAACGGATAAAAAGAAAGTTTAAGAGTATAACTCAATATGAATATTTAAATAAATATCTATGGCAGTTTTTTCAATTAAAAAATGGTGTTATTGGTAGCGTTTTAAGTAACTGTAGAGCGAATACCAATAAGGAATTTTTAATACTATTAACCCTCTTATTAGGAGCTGTGTTTTTTTATGTAGATTTAATGTTAGGAAAAATCACTAGATTCTTACTGCGAAAGAGAAGACAATTCAAAAAAATCATTTTGGCATAAAAAAAGCCTTTCCAGTTAATTACTGAAAAGGCTTTATTGATATGATTTTACTTTTTAAAAGAAAACTTATATTGCAAATACATATAAGCATCTCTTGGTACTATTTTTATCCATTTTTTGTGCTCCAAAAACCATTTTCTCTGTTGAGATAAAAGACTTTTCTTTAAATATGCAGCTAAAAAAGGATGTACATGTAAAAAGATTTTTTGATTACGCTTTTTTGTGGATAAGATTTTTCTTAGTTCAAAATCTATCTTACTCACAAGCACGATAGGTGCTTCTACTTCTCCGTTTTTATTCGGATTAGGTTCTCGTGTTTTGATATTCGTTTCCGGACGAACACGTTGACGAGTAATTTGAACTAAACCAAACTTACTAGGAGGTAGTATTTTATGTTTGGTTCTGTCGGTAGCCATTTCATTTTTAAGATGTTCATATAGTTTTTGTCTGTTTTCATTGGTGTTCATGTCAATAAAATCAACAACTATAATCCCCCCCATGTCACGTAATCTTAATTGGCGAGCAACCTCTGTTGCTGCAATTAAGTTTACTTCTAAAGCGGTATCTTGTTGAGATGTGGCTCTGTTAGATCTATTTCCACTATTTACATCAATAACGTGCAATGCTTCGGTATGTTCTATAACTAAATACGCACCTTTACTCATGGATACAGTTTCTCCAAAGGCCGATTTAATTTGCCTTTCGATACCATATTTCTCAAATATTGGAACGTTACCATCGTAATTATTTACAATGCTAACTTTTTTAGGATCTATTTCTTGAATATAATCTCTTATTTCTGTTGCTAATTCATCATCATCAACAACAATACTTGTAAAAGAATCGTTTAAAACATCTCTTAAAATAGAAGATGCTCTATTCAACTCACTTAAAACTTTGGTAGGTGTATTTGTATTGGGAATACGTTTACACATGTCTACCCATCTCTGTAGTGAATTTTGTAAATCTTTATCTAATTCTGCAACTTTCTTTCCCTGTGCAACTGTGCGCAGAATTAGTCCAAACCCTTTCGGTTTGATACTTTTAGCCAATTTCTTTAATCTATCTTTCTCTTTAGGATCTTCTATCTTTTGAGAAACCGATACTCTGTTAGAAAATGGTACTAATACTAAATACCTACCAGCAATGGACAACTCAGAACTAATGCGTGGTCCTTTGGTAGATATGGGTTCTTTTACAATTTGAACAAGAATATTTTGCTTTGGTTTTAACACCTTGTCAATACTTCCTCCTTTATCAATATCTTTCTCAAATTGAAATTTGTTAAGCGTAAAATCTTTGTAATTACCTGTACTTATTTTCTTTAAAAAACTGTTTAACGATTGTATTTGAGCTCCCAAATCATGGTAGTGTAAAAATCCATCTTTTTCGTAACCAACGTTTACAAAAGAAGCGTTTAATCCTTTTAACACTTTACCTGCTTTGGCTAAAAATATATCTCCTACTGATATTTTATTATCATTAGATTCCTTATTTAGCTCAATTAATCTACCGTCTTTTAATAGTGCAAAATCAATATCAGAAGAATTTGAACGAATAATTAATTCTAATTTCATCCTGATTTGTTTTAAGTGTTACCTAAGCAACACGATTAAAAATAAGTATATTGATAATTAAGACATAATGTCTTAATGTCAATGAACGTGTTATGGTTTTTATAAAACCATAAAAAACAAGAAAAAGTAAGTTTTAAACTTACTTTTTCTTATGTCTATTAGCTCTTGATCTTTTTTTACGTTTGTGCGTAGAGATCTTAGCTCTTTTTCTTTTCTTACCGCTTGGCATAATGTATAATTTTAAAGTCTCCTTTTATCGGAGATAGTTAATAATCTATTTTTGTAAACTTATTTTACTTCTACTTTTGCTTTAACTCCTTCTGTAAACGTTTTTGCAGGCTTAAAGGCTGGAATGTTGTGTGCAGGAATTTTAATAGTTGTATTCTTAGAAATATTTCTACCCGTTTTTTCTGCTCTAGTTTTAATTACAAAACTACCAAATCCTCTTAAATAAACATTGTCACCGTTTTCTAAAGCTTTCTTTACTTCATCCATAAACGCCTCAACAGTTGCTAAAACATCAGCTTTTTCAATTCCTGATTTGTCCGCAATTGTAGTCACTAAATCTGCTTTCGTCATTTCTTGTTAAATTTAATATTATTTCTAGAAAAAAATTGAGGACGCAAATATATGATAATTAATTAATTCTAAAAACATTAACCATCAAAATTTAACAGAAGTTTTCGTTAAGTTTGCATTCTTAATTACAAAGATATGGAATTTTATAACATACTCGAAACGTGGTATTTAAAAAACCAAAGAGATCTGCCTTGGCGTAAATCCTCCAATCCATATTTTATTTGGCTTTCAGAAATCATTCTACAGCAAACAAGAATTCAACAAGGTTTAGACTATTATTACAAGTTTACAACACATTATCCTACCGTTTATCATCTTGCCAATGCATCAGAAGACGCTATATTAAAAGATTGGCAAGGGTTAGGTTATTACTCAAGAGCTCGAAATTTACATTTTTCTGCAAAATATATTTGTAATGAACTAAACGGTGTATTTCCATCTACTTACAAAGAAATTTTAAAACTAAAAGGTGTGGGAGATTATACAGCTTCTGCCATCGCTTCTATTTGTTTTAACGAAAAAACAGCCGTAGTAGATGGAAATGTATATAGAGTATTGTCTAGGTATTTTAACATTAACACTCCCATTAATAGTACTCGCGGAATTAAGTATTTTAAAGAACTGGCTCAAGAATTAATTAAAGAGGCAAATCCTAAAGAATACAACCAAGCTATTATGGATTTTGGATCTATGGTTTGTAAACCTCAAAACCCTACCTGTACATCTTGTCCTTTAAACAAAAGCTGTTTAGCAAAAGCAAAAAACACTATTGATGCTTTGCCTGTAAAAGAAAAGAAGCTGAAAATTAAAAAACGATATTTAAACTTTATTGTTTTTGATGATGGAACGCATACCGTGATAGAAAAAAGAACAGAGAATGGAATTTGGAAAAATTTATACCAGTTTCCATTAATAGAAGCTGATCAAATGATTGATGTAACAACGCTTGTAAAGAATACCATACTTACAAACACTCACCAAAAAGACATCCATCTTTTTAACACAGACCCTATTATCCATAAACTATCACACCAACATTTGTATACACAATTTTGGATTGTAAATAGTGGCTTTAAAAATTCAGAATACACAAAATGGATGGATGTAGAAAAATTTGCAGTACCTAAACTCATTCATAATTTTTTACAGAAGTACAAAAGCAAATAATTTTTCAGTATTTTTGAAAGTAAAGGTTTTGTTTATGGCAGGAGGAACGTTAAATAAAGTAATGCTTATTGGTCATTTAGGAGAAGATGTAAAAACTCACTATTTTGACAATGGAGATTGTGTTGGTCGTTTTCCCGTAGCCACTAATGAAACCTACACCAACAAAGCTTCCGGTAGCAAAATAACCACTACAGAATGGCACAATATTGTAGTAAAAAACAAACTAGCGGAACTTTGTGAAAAATACCTTAGCAAAGGAGATAAAATTTACTGCGAAGGAAAAATTAAAACTCGAGAATGGGAATTAGAAGGTGTAAAAAAGTATACTGTTGAAATTCATGTAAAAGAACTAAACTTTTTATCTCAAAAATCAACCAATTCAAAAACAAATTCTAATCAAGAACCCCCACAACCTGGAGCCATTATTGATGATTTACCATTTTAATTTAAAAAACATTGCCTGAACCCATACTTACTAACGAAATAGGAATAGACACCCTTATAAACTGTGTAATTACCATAGTTTTATTAATTTGTTCTGCCTTAATCTCTGGATCCGAAGTTGCTTTTTTTTCACTTACAAAAAGTGAGTTGGATGAAATTGAAAGCAATCAGGATGCTAACAGCAACAAAGCCTCTAAACTAATAGCAAAACCTAAAAAACTACTAGCAAATATATTGGTAGCCAACAATGCCATCAATATTTTAATTGTTTTACTTTTTTCTAATTTAGGAAATGTATTCTTAGGCAGTTTAAGGCTAAACCTAGACTTGTTTTTCTTTATGGTAGATGTGCGTTTTTTTATAGAAGTTATACTCATCACTTTTATTATTTTAATTTTTGGAGAAGTATTGCCTAAAATTTATGCAACAAGAAATGCCAAAAAATTTGCACTAAGCATGAGTCCTGTTTTACTTATTTTAAGCAAAGTATTTCTATTTATTATTATTCCTTTAACAGCCTTATCTAATTTTATAGAAAAACATTTAAGAAAAAATAAAAGTAATTTTTCTGTAGAAGACTTATCTCAAGCACTAGAACTAACCTCCGAAAAAGAAACCACTGCAGAACAAAAAAATATATTGGAGGGAATTGTGAATTTTGGAAACACAGAAACCATTCAAATTATGAAACCTAGAATGGATATTTGTGCCATTTCTAAAAAAGCATCTTTTACCGAGGTCTTAGAAACTATTTCTGAAAAAGGATTTTCTAGAAATCCTGTTTATGGAGATAATATCGATGAAATTGTAGGGGTATTATACTCTAAAGATTTGCTACCTCATCTTCATAAAAAAAACTTTAATTGGATTCCCTTAGTAAGAGAGCCCTTTTTTGTACCCGAAAATAAAAAACTAGACGATTTATTAATCGATTTTCAGGAACGAAAAAATCATTTAGCTATTGTTGTTGACGAATATGGTGGAACTAGCGGATTGGTTGCCTTAGAAGATGTGATAGAAGAAATTGTTGGAGATATTAGTGACGAATTTGATGATGATGATTTATCTTATTCTAAAATTGATGAGCACAACTATGTCTTTGATGGTAAAATAAACATTAAAGATTTTTGTAAGGTTTTGGATTTAGATGAAGTTTTCTTTGAAAAAGACAAAGGAGAATCAGAAACATTAGCCGGACTTATTTTAGAACTCTCTGGTAAATTCCCTAGAAAATTTGAGAAAATCAATTATCAAAACTTAACTTTTACGGTTGAAGCCATCGAGCGAAAAAGAATCAAACAAATTAAAGTAGCTATTCTATAAAAAACATGAGAACATTTTACTTTATTACTCTAATAGCTATCACGCTAGCTAGTTGCAGTTCAAAAACAAATACACCAAAACCTAATGCCTTTTTAAAATTAGCCTACCCAAAACCTACGTATCAAAAAACAAGTGCAGAACTCCCTTATGTTTTTGAACATTCACATCTTTCTAATTTCTCACACAAACAAAACGCTTGGGCAAATATCACCTATCCTAGTTTAAATGCAGAGATAAACATTACCTACCAACCTGTTAAAAACAATTTAACAACACTAATTAAAGATGCCGAAAAACTAACGTACAAACACACTTTAAAAGCCGATAATATTGAAGTATATCCGTTTGAAAATACAGAAACAAAAGTGTATGCTAGATTATTTACATTAACAGGAGATGTGGCTTCTCCCATACAATTTCAAATAACCGATTCTATTAAAAACTTTATCTACGGTTCGTTGTATTTTAACACCAAACCCAACTACGATTCTATACTACCTGCTATTAATTATGTACATAAGGATATTAAGCACATGATTGAATCTTTAGAGTGGACTAATTAGTTTTATGTACATATCTAGAAATAAATAAAGTATATATAAGTACTCCATACAACAAAGCTCCAGACAAAAGATGAATGGCTTGTGTACCAAAAGGAAAGTTTACATAATACATTAACACTCCTGTAAAAGCCTCAAAAAACAACAAAGCAACAATATACTTTACTTGTTTAAAACCTAGCTTGTATTTGTAATTTAACCAAAATAAAAATGCATTTACCAACACAACAGCAATAGTAAAAGATCGGTGGAAATAAAACTTAAAACTGGGGTTTAACAATCTAAATTCCTTATGCTCAAACCCAAATTGTTTTACTTGCTCATCCACGAATTGTCTAATTTGCGTTCCTAACAATATTTGTCCAATCATCATACATAAAGAGATTACTAGTAAATTATAAAATAATGTATTGGGCTTGTAGGTAGTTATTGTTAAACCTCGTTTCTCTACTAAAAATCTAGCTCTTAATAACAAACCTATAATTACCAAACCACCTATCATGTGGAATGTAATAATATAAGGGGTTAAAAAACTATCTACCACTACCTTTCCCAACCAAGCCTCAAATAACATTCCTAAAAAAGCCAAATATACCAACGGAGCCACTCCTTTTATTTTGTTTTTATGAAACGTTACTTTCCACAACAAAAATAAAAACACAAAACCTGCTAATACAGAACTTAACCTATTAATATACTCCGTCCAAGTATGGTATACATTAAAGGTTGCGTATTCGTGTTTGGTATATGGGTTCCAATTATCACTATTAAATGTACTGTCTGTATTCACATCTTGTTTCGCTACAAACAACGCTTCATCATATATAATAATAACTCCTTTTTTAAAGTAAGTAGCTTCTTTCCACTCTAATTGCTCTTCAGAAGTTGGAGGTATGTAATAACCAAAACATTTTGGCCAATCAGGACACCCCATACCAGAACCTGTCATTCTTACCACAGAACCTGCAATAAAAATAAGGTAAACAGAGATAATAGCTAATTTTATAATCTTTAAAAGCGATGTATTCATTGGAAAGTGATAATTTAAAAACAAAATTATATAAAAAAAGCTACTCGATATCTGAGTAGCTTTTTTAATCCTTTAATTTTAATTATTTCTTAGTAAGCGAAATTACGAATGTTGATGTTCTCCATGTTCTTTTTCCAAAGTACAACATGCTTTTTTACAACCTGGTTCACAATGTGCTTTCTCTTTGGTTGTGCAACAAGCTTTCTCACATCCTGGTTTGCAATCCTTCTTCCCATCTAACTCACAATGCTGCTTGCATTTAGAGGCATGATATGTTTTACCATCAATTAAATTATTAACCGTTGCTATAATTTTTTCTTCGGATGTTTTACTACCGTCATAAGTAAAAATCCCTTTCTTTTTCTCAAAATTTACTTTTGATGCTGTAACTCCTTCTATTTTAGAGATTTTTGATTCTATTGTTTTTGCACAACCTATTTCACAAGTCATTCCCTCAATATCTAAATTAAGTGTTTGCAAATTAGCTGCTGCAACAGTTTCTGTTTTTACTTCTTTTTTTTCTGATGATTGCTTACAACTAAAAACACTAAATGTTAATAATACAGCAACTATAATTTTTAAAGATTTCATTTTTATATATTTTAAAGATGTTCAAAAATACAAAAGATATTACTTTAATTATACCGTTTTTACAATGAAAACAAACAATTGTCCAATTTCCGGACACTCAACCAACTAAATTATCAACAATTTATTAAACAAAACCCTACAGATATAAAAACCTCAAAATCAAAAAAATAAATACTAAAAAAAGTTAAAACTAATTTTTAATTGTTAAAAAATAATAATTATATTTGCGTCCATTTTATTAACAAGCATTTTAAATATTTAAGTATGTACGCAATTGTAGAGATAGCAGGGCAGCAATTTAAAGTAGCGCAAGACCAAAAAGTATACGTTCACCGTTTACAAAACGAAGAAGGAGATTCTATCTCTTTTGACAACGTTTTATTAGTAGACAACGATGGTGATGTTATTGTTGGCGCCCCAGCTATAGAAGGAGCTTCAGTAAAAGCTAAAGTTTTAAATCACTTAAAAGGTGATAAAGTAATCGTTTTCAAAAAGAAAAGAAGAAAAGGTTACAAAAAGAAAAACGGACACCGTCAGTATTTAACTGAAATCCAAATTGAAAGTATCAACGCAAAAGGAGGAAAAGCGAAAGCAACAACTGCTACTAAAGCGAAAGCATCTACAAAAGGAGATGATTTAACTAAAGTAGAAGGAATTGGACCTAAAATTGCTGAAGTCTTTAATAACGCAGGAATCACAACTTTTGAGATTTTAGCAAATAAAGAAGCTAAAGAGTTAAAAGAAGTTTTAACTGCTGCAGGATCTAAATTTGCTTCTAAAAACCCTAACTCATGGCCTAAGCAAGCTCGTATGGCTGCTGATGGTAAATGGGATGAGTTAAAAGTTTGGCAAGATAGCGTGAATGGAGGAATTGAATAATTCCAATAACGAAACAAAAAATAAATAACCTTAAAAACACAATATTATGGCTCATAAGAAAGGTGTCGGAAGTTCGAAGAACGGTAGAGAATCAGAATCGAAACGATTAGGTGTAAAGATTTTTGGTGGACAAGCTGCATTGGCTGGTAACATCATAGTACGTCAAAGAGGTACTACTCACAACCCAGGTGAAAACGTTTACATGGGGAAAGATCATACTTTACATGCAAAAGTTGATGGAATTGTAGAGTTCCAAAAGAAAAGAAACAACAAATCTTATGTTTCTATTACTCCAGTTCAGTTAGAAGCTGAAGCTTAATAGTAATCTAAGTTTTATACATAAAAATCCCAAGTACATTTGTTTGTATTTGGGATTTTTGTTGTTTAAAAACAAGAACGATTTAAAAAATTGAGTCGTTAAATTATTTAAACAAATAAGAGGTTTCACAAAAAATAGATGTACAAATTAAACACCCAATTTTTAATTGTAATAGCATTTGAAAATAAATTATCACGCTGTTCATTCTTAACAAATAAACGACTCAATAAAAAACAAATGCACCATTAAATACAACTTTTTTAATGATACATAGCACAATTTATTCTTTATACCAACTCGCATATTTTACATAAGCGTCGGCAATTCTAAGAATCTCACCTTCTAACAAATCTTCATCAACATCTTTAATTTTTTTTGCAGGTGTACCTGCATACACACTTCCAGACTTTACTATAGTTCCTTTCGTAACCACAGCTCCGGCTGCAATAATACTATTGGCTTCTAAAACACAATCGTCCATTACAATCGCTCCCATTCCTATTAAAACATGGTCATGAACAGTGCATCCATGTACAATAGCATTGTGTGCTATAGAAACGGAATTTCCAATATGTGTTGGAGATTTTTTATAGGTAGCATGTATCATCACCCCATCTTGCACATTTACCTTGTTTCCTATTTTTATAGTATGTACATCGCCTCTAATTACAGCATTGTACCAAACACTACAATTATCTCCCATGGTAACATCTCCAATCACTACACAATTCTCTGCCAAAAAACAATTTTCTCCAAAAGCAGGCTTCTTTCCGTTTAATTCTTTGATTATCATACTTAAAAATTTTAATCAAAAGTAATATAATTGTAATTTCGTAAAAAATACAATATTGTGTCTATTCCCAATCATCAAAAAATTATTGCTATTGACTTTGACGGTACCATTGTAAAAGATGAATATCCTAACATTGGACCTCCACAACTGTTTGCCTTTGAAACCATGAAAAAAATGCAACAACAAGGCTATAGATTAATTCTTTGGACACTTAGAGAAGGAAAAAAATTAGAGGAAGCTGTTGCGTTTTGTAAAAGTAAAGGAATTGAATTCTATGCAATTAACAAAAATTACGCAGAGGAAACGGTAACAGATAATACCATTCGAAAAATTCATGCAGATATTTTTATTGATGACAGAAATGTAGGTGGATTTATAGGGTGGGGTAAAATTCATCAACTTTTTTTTGGTGATGAAACTTTAGAAACACCAAAAAAGAAAGGATTTCTCGGTTTCTTTAAATAAATACTATCTTTGCTCCCCATAAAAATAGGACTATGATTACCATTAAAACTCGTGAAGAAATTGAATTGATGCGTGAAAGTGCGTTAATTGTTTCTAAAACTTTAGGAATGTTAGCCAAAGAAGTGAAGCCTGGTGTAAGTACTTTGGAATTAGATAAAATGGCAGAAACATGTATTAGAGATCACGGAGCAATTCCTGGTTTTTTAGGTTTGTACGATTTTCCTAACACACTTTGTATGAGTCCTAACCAGCAAGTAGTACATGGTATTCCTAATAATGATCCTTTAAAAGAAGGAGACATTATTTCTATTGATTGTGGAGCACTTAAAAATGGATTTTATGGAGATCATGCCTATACTTTTGAAGTAGGTGAAGTAGCTCCTGAAACTAAAAAATTGTTAGAAATTACCAAACAAAGTTTGTATGTGGGTATTGAACAGTTTAAGGCGGGAAACCGAGTAGGTGATGTAGGTTATGCTATTCAAAAATTTACAGAAGACCATGGTTATGGTGTGGTAAGAGAGCTTGTAGGGCATGGTTTGGGAAAAGAAATGCACGAAGATCCGCAAATGCCAAATTACGGTAAAAGAGGTAGAGGTAAAAAATTTGTAGACGGAATGGTGGTTGCTTTAGAACCAATGACTAATATGGGTACAAAAGATATTATTCAATTAAACGATGGTTGGACTATTTTAACGAAAGACAATAAACCTTCTGCTCACTTTGAACACGATATTGCTTTAATTGATGGAAAACCCGAAATACTTTCTACATTTAAATACATAAACGATGCTTTAGGAATTGTAACCGATGTAGAAGACAAATTTAGAATAACTCCTTATGGTGCCTAAATGGGAGGTTTTAAAACCATATTAAACATTGTACCAAGACCTTGGTTAATTAAAGCAAGTTTTATTGCCAAACCTTTTTTAGATATTTATTACAAAGGAAATCGGTTTACAGATCCTATTAACGGAAAATCATACCGAAAATTTTTGCCTTACGGATACCAACAACAAAGAGAGAATGTACTAGCCCCAGGAACTTTATCTTTAGAAAGGCATCGACTCCTTTGGCTCTATTTAACAAAAAAAACATCTTTTTTCAAAGTTCCTTTAAAAGTATTGCACGTTGCTCCAGAACAATGTTTTTATCATCTTTTTAAAAAGCAACAGCATTTAGAATATACCACAACAGATCTTTTTTCTCCTTTAGCAGACGTAAAAGCAGATATTTGTGATTTGCCTTTTAAGAATAATAGCTACGATGTTATTTTCTGTAATCATGTTTTAGAACATATTACAGAAGACAAAAAAGCCATGTCTGAATTGTATCGTGTTTTAAAGCCTGGTGGTTGGGGTGTTTTTCAAGTTCCACAAAACGTGCATCAAACAAAAACGTACGAAGATTTTTCTATTATCTCTCCTAAAGAAAGACAAAAACACTTTGGCCAATACGACCATGTAAGAGTTTATGGTTTGGATTATTTTAAAAAACTAGCAGATATTGGTTTTAAGGTACAGCAGTTTAAAGTCACAGAACATTTTTCTACAGAAGAAATTAAAAAATATGCGTTGATGGAAACCGAAATTTTGCCTATTTGTTTTAAACCCCTTTAAAAACATACTATCTATTTACTGTCTCTTATCTAAGATGAAACAAATCTAAAAGAGTAATTTTTTCTAAAAAAGTGAAGACTCATCTAGAGAATTCGACACAAATTTTACTCATTATCATACCATTCACAAATAAAAATTTCGTGTTTATTTGTTTAAACAACTTAACAGTTAAAAAACTCAATTTTTTAAAATATGGTTTCGCATATTTTAAACTAATACTACTTTAAAAACGCTAATGACTCACTAGCATAGGTTTTTATTTTATCATCTTCTAAATAAATAAAAAACACTTTCATATCCTTTAATTTGGTTGATAAGGCTTTTGCTTTCTCAAAGCCCATTGCCATAAAAGCGGTAGCATACGCATCTACCTCTCCACAATTTGTAGGAGCAATTACCGAGGCACTTAACATATTTGTACGTGCAGGAAAACCTGTTTTAGGATTTAAGGTATGTGCTATTTTTTTTCCTGTGATGGAGTCTATTTTAAACTTTCTATAATTTCCAGAAGTTGCAATAGATGCATTTTGTAATCTTGTAATCTTTTGTAAACTTCTAGTTCCATCAAAATTAGGTTCTTCTATACCAATAGACCAATGCAACCCTTTATCGTTTTTACCTTTAGCTTTAATTTCTCCACCAATTTCTATTAAATAATTGGTTACATTATTTTTTTCTAAAAAAGTAGCGACTACATCTACTCCATAACCTTTGGCAATGGCATTAAAGTCTAAACTTATTTCTGAGTTTTGTTTTGTAATTGTATTATCGGTCATACTTACAAGATTAAAACCTACAAATTGCATTAAACTATCTACCTGTTTAACCGTTGGGTTTTTTGTTGTTTTATCAGGTCCAAAACCCCAAGCATTTACCATTTTACCAATAGTAGGGTCAAAATAACCCTCTGTTTTTTGATGTATTTTTTTAGCTAATAAAAAAACTTGTTTAAAATTATGATCTACTTTACTACTTAACAATCCGTTGTTTAACTTACTTATGGTAGAGTTTTGATGGTAAGTAGATAACGAATTATTAAAGTTTTGAAACAACTGGGCAATATCTTTAGAATAATCTCGTTGTTCATAGTCTAAATACTTTACTAAAAAAGTAGTTCCAAATACGTTACCTCGTATGGTTTTGTATTGATTTTTATTAGGTCTACAGCCTAAAATTACCAGTAACAAAAATAAAGGTATAAAAAGGGATCGTACTACTATTTTTACTAGGGTTATAGACATTATTAAAATAGGTTTTTAATAGAAAGTTTTTATATTTGTTCAAACAAAAATACAATTTATAGATCATGAAAAAAGTTTTAATATTAATCGTTTCTGTTTCTTTAGCAACAACATCTTGTGTGTCTAAAAAAAAGTATAGCGATTTACAAGCTGAACAAGCGGCATTACAAGATAGATTAGCATCTTCTCAAAAAGATTTATCAGCATCTAAGATTGATTTAGGTTCTGTAGAAGATAGAATTGCAGCTTTAAAAGATAGAATTAAATTCTTAGAAAAAGGGAATGATAAATATCTTGAAAACGTTGACAACTTAATTGCAGTTTCTAAATCTGCTACTGAGAACATGAAAGAGACATTATCTCAATTACAGAAGAAAGACGATTATATTAAATATATTAAAGAAGCCAATTCTAAAAAAGATTCTATTAATTTAGCTGTTGCCTTTAACTTAAAGAAAATTTTACCTAATGGTTTAAATGACGATGATATTGCGGTTAACATTGAAGGAACCAAAGTATTTATTTCTATCAACAACAAAATTTTATTCAACTCAGGATCTTATAGAATTTCTCAAAGAGCTGCTTCTATCTTAAAGAAAGTGGGAGTTGTTGTAAATGAATATCCTAATATGGACGTAATGGTTGAAGGTCATACAGATAACCAAGTAGTTGTAAAAGGTGCTGCTGTTAAAGACAACTGGGATTTATCTGTACAACGTGCTGCTGCTGTAGTTCGTGAATTACAAACTAAGTATGATGTATTACCATCTAGATTAATTGCTGCAGGTAGATCTCAATTTGCTCCTGTTGTAGAAAACAATTCTGCATCTAACCGTTCTAAAAACAGAAGAACAAAAATTATTATTATGCCTAAATTAGATGAGTTTTTTGAATTGTTAGATTCTGAAAAATAAAACATATCTTATTTAAATATTCTAAAAGCTCTATATATCATTATAGAGCTTTTTTCTTTTTTATAAGTTAAACTGGTTCTCCATTCATCTAAAAAAAGAATATCCGATTCTACTTTTTTACCAACAAAACATAATGAGAATCTAATAATAAATACCCTTGATTGTAACAATAGAAATATTGATTACCTGTTTTGGTAGTGTATATAGAGGTAAACAAACCAAAATTAAAGCCTTTCTCATCTAAACTACTTTTAGGTATTTTTGTTTTTCCCGCACTGTTTAGTTCGCACAAAATTTTATAATTTCTTTTCAAACTATTATTTATATTCCTCACTAAGTTCTTATCTCCTACCTCTAATTTATTGTTATAGGCATTTCTGCATTGATCGTTACAAAATTTTTTATCCGATCTCCCTATTACTTTTTCACCACACTCCAAACACGTTTTCTCTTCCATTTCTCTTCTTTTTTATAAAGATATAAAACCATTTGCAAACGACTACAATCGTTTATATTCGAAAGTAAACACTTAAATACCGATTGTAATAAGTATCCCCATGCATCTTTGTCCTGTCTAGAAAGACAATATAAATTACATCACACTTAAAATTTTATATTATGAATAATTTAAGAAACAAAGTACAATTAATTGGTCATTTAGGAGCAACTCCTGTAATAAAGGAATTTAACTCTGGAAAAAAATTAGCAACCATATCTTTGGCTACAAAGGAAACCTTTTATAACAAAGAAGGAGAACGAGTAACAGATACACAATGGCATAATTTAATCTGTTGGAATAAAACAGCGGAAATTGCTGAAAAGTATTTAGACAAAGGAAACGAAATTGCTATAGAAGGTAAACTTACTTACGAATCTTGGGAAGATGAGCACGGAAACAAAAAATATGCTACCAAAATTGTGGTAAATGAATTGTTAATGCTAAATAGTAAGTAAAGACCTTACAAAAGGAATCGAGAGTTTCTAGTAAAAACAAAAATTCAAAATATCATTGTAACATATTAATCTTAATTTTGTAATTAAAAAAGATTATTGTAGATAATAAAAATATTTATTCAACAATACTGTTCTAAGTTGATTTTTACTTAAAAAAAGATTAAATTTAAATAGACATAACTTAAAATCAGCAAATTATGGCAATTAAAAACTTTAGAGCACCCAATGCAAAAACAAAAAATTTAGCGGATAAAATTAGGGTTTCGGATTACATGGTGCCTAGAAATAAATTGATTGTCTTTCAAGAAGATTTAAAAATAGCAGAAGCGATGCAAATTTTAGTCTCCCGTGATATCTCTGGAGCTTGTGTATTGGATAAAGACGATGGTTTATTAGGAATGATTTCTGAGGGAGATTGTATGAAAAAAATTGCCAATAGTAGGTATTACAACATTCCCTTACACGATCAAACCGTAAAGGAATATATGGAAACTATTGTAGAGAGTATCGAAGGCGATACCAATATTTTTGATGTGGCCCACCTATTTTGTACCTCTAGAAGAAATAGATTTCCTGTTATAGAAAACAATAAAGTAATTGGACAAATTAGTAGAAAAGATATCTTAAAAGCTGCCTTAGAAATTTAATAGGCTTAAAAGTAGAACTTAGAGCCTTTAGAGGTATCAAAAGATGGTTTAATGAAGGGACTGCTAGATATAAAAGGAGAGACAAAATACATACTAAAAATTTAGTAGAAGCCGTTTGTTATAGCCCCTATAGAATTTCGGGAGTAATAACTTTTAAAAAATAAATTGACGCATTTTTGATTCTCAAAAAATAAACGAATTTAACAGATAAGCTTGAATTTATGTGATAGAATAAATTTAAAATGGTATAATCGTCTAATTGTGAAAATTAATAGAAATAAAGAGCAAAATAGCACTTTATCTAATGAAGAAGTACCTAAAAATATCTAAAAATAACCCTGAGAGAAGTTAAATGCATACTTAATTAGCTTTTGCAAGGTTTTGAAATGTTTTATTACTTTAAAACCAAAAACCTGCATTAAAATAGATGGCATCAAAATTATTTTCAGGAGACCAAGAGTATCTTAGTTCAATAGGTCCTAGAATAGAATTAGATCCTAGACCTACAGAATAACCTGTTTTTGTAGTCTCGTTAAAGAAGGATTCGTTTTTTAAAGATTCTAAAAAATCGTCAGTAACAATAGCAGAATTAGCTGTGAAACTGATAAATTTTTTCTTATAAACACGGTATCTTAGAGATGCTGTTGCTTTTAGAAAAGAATTTCCTTCTAGCTGAGAAAAGCTATACCCATGTAGGCTTACAAAGTTGTTGATAAAATTATTTCCATAGCTTCCTAGAGAGTAATTAAAATTATCTAATGTTTTGTTTGTAAAACTTAAGGCTCCATCTCCCTGACCAGAAAAAGTAAATCTTTTTGCAAGGGTCCACGTTCCTTCTGCAAGAATTCTCAACTGAGAAAAAGGAGAGAAGTTATTTCCAAAATCACTTGAGGTTAAAAAAGTTCTCCAAGTAGCGTTTAATAAGATTCCTTTTGTAGGAAAATCTTTATTATCATAAGTGTCTGCTTCTAGTTTGGCCACAAGGTTTAAGTAATGACTGTTGTCAAAAAAAGTTCTTTCATCGTCATCAGTAGAGGCAAAGTTATTGGTAAAAGAGCTAATGTGTTTGTGTTCTACTCCTGTAGTTATGGAGTATTTGTTACGTAAATTTCCTTGGAGGTATAAAAAATTAGTAAAATCTTCATATTCAAAATTAATTCTGCTTACTCCTGCAAAATTTTCGTTTTTCACAAAAGTTTCAAACTGATTAAATCTACTTTTAATACCATAACCTAAAAAATAACCGTTGTCTATAAAGTAATTAACCTCATACCTTAAATTATCTCCAAAAGCTAAATCTGCAGATAGCAAGTCATTTCGAACTAATAAATGTTTGTGGGTGTAATTAATTAACCCTGCTAATTTGTAAATATTATCGTAATGTATTCCTAGTTTTAAAGATACAGCGTTGTTGTTTTCTTTTAACTGAATGTCAATATCAACAATAGAATCTTTGTTTTTAAATTGATATAAGAGACTTTTAAAATTGTTAGTTGTTGTAAGGTAATTAATATTGTTGTTAAAGGATTGAATGGATACTTTTTTTCCTTTTTTTAAGTTTAATTTACTTGTCAAATACCTTTGAGAATAGTTTTTAGAACCTGAAAGTGTATAGTTACGAATTGTATATTCTTTCGTGTCAATGGTTACTTTTTTAGTGTTTTCTTTCTTTTTAGAAGACCTTTTGATTTCTTTTAATTGATTAATATATTCTTTGGCTTTTGTATAACCCGCATTAATAATCTCTCTTTTTCTGTCAAAATCAATCAAGCTAAATTCTTGTACATTTGGATGTATGTGTAGGTTTAAATCGTCAAATTCTTGATTGTCTTCTCCGTATAACTGAAAGTTTACAATTTGGTCTACAACTTCTAAAGCAGAATCTATTTTTTTTCCTTTTTTTAATTTTCCTTGCACATCTACACCAATAATAAAATCCATTCCTTTTTCTTTCATTTCTTTAATAGGAAAGTT
The DNA here is from genome assembly GCA_937930675.1 of uncultured Flavobacteriaceae bacterium. GTDB lineage: Bacteria > Bacteroidota > Bacteroidia > Flavobacteriales > Flavobacteriaceae > Wenyingzhuangia. The sequence goes on along the minus strand of CALHCC010000012.1, from coordinate 9,132 downwards.
GTTAGAAATACCTCCGTCAATCAACATTAAATTGTCTATTTGACTAGGAGATAGTAAGGTAGGGAGTGAGGCACTAGAACGAACAGCTAAGGCAAGAGAACCTGAAGTTAATTCTACTTGTTTTCCTGTTTCTATATCGGTGGCTATACAGAAAAAAGGAATCGGGAGTTTAGAGAAATTAGTGATATGATCTACATGGTGGTACAGTTCACTTAGTTTATTATACGTGTTTTGACCTCTAGATAAGGCAATAGGCAAACCTGGTTTAAAATTTTTAATAGGTAGTTGTAGTAGGTATTTTTCTCCATTTTTTTTTTGGAAAAATGAATGGTATTTCCTTTCAATTTTATCGGTAAGTATTTCGGTAAAATCAAAAGCCATAATAATGGAATCTACTTGTTGTGCCGAGTAGCCAGAAGCATACAATGCACCTACGGCAGCTCCCATACTGGTTCCACCAATATAATCTAATTCAACACCTGCTTCCTCAATAGCTTTTAGTACCCCTACGTGTGCAAAACCTTTAGCTCCACCACCACTTAAAACCAATCCTATTTTTTGATTTTTTACAGGATGTTTTTGTGTTTCTTTTTGACCAAAAGAAATCGCAGAAACAAACAAAAAAAAGGGGATGAAGTAGTTCAGCATAATGTACCCTAAAGTTAGTTTTTTTTATGATAAAAATCGTAAACTTTTTTGGCTTTAGAAGCTCCTAAAACTCCTGTAATTTGAATTAAACTAGCTTCTTTTATTCTTTTTACAGATTTAAAGTATTGCAGCAAACTTTCTAAACTTTGTTTTCCGATTCCGGGGATCGATTCTAATTCAGATACCAAAGAGGTGTTGCTACGTCTGTTTCGGTGGTGTGTAATACCAAAACGGTGAGCTTCGTTACGTAATTGCTGTAGTATTTTTAAGGTTTCGGATTTTTTATCTAAATACAAAGGAATTGGATCTTCTGGAAAAAAAAGTTCTTCTAAACGTTTGGCAATACCTATAATGGCAATTTTATTACGTAATCCTAATAAATCTAAACTTTTTAAGGCTGAGGATAATTGTCCTTTACCCCCATCAATTAAAATGAGTTGAGGTAAAGTTTGATCTTCGTCTAGTAAACGTTTGTAACGTCTGTGCACGGCTTCTTCCATAGAAGCAAAATCATCGGGGCCTTCTACTGTTTTAATGTTAAAATGTCTATAATCTTTTTTACTCGGTTTTCCGTTTTTAAAAACAACACAGGCAGCCACGGGGTTGGTTCCTTGTATGTTGGAGTTGTCAAAACACTCAATATGCACAGGTTCGGCACTTAAACGCAAGTCTTTTTTCATTTGAGCCATAATACGTTTGGTATGGCGTTCTGGATCTACAATTTGTACTTGCTTAAATTGTTCTTGTCTGTAATACTTGGCATTTCTTAAAGAGAGCTCTACCACTCTAAGTTTGTCTCCTTGTTTGGGTACGGTTACTTTTATTTTTTCTCCAACACTTACCTTAAAAGGCACTAATATTTCTGGGGTTATGGAATTAAAACGTTCTCTAAATTCTACAATAGCCAATTCTAGTAGTTCCTTATCGGTTTCGTCTAATTTCTTTTTAATTTCTGAGGTGTGTGATTGTATGATGGATCCGTTAGAAATTTTAAAAAAGTTAACATAAGCAGCACTTTCATCAGAAAGAATAGAAAATACGTCTACGTTGTTAATACTTGGTGTTACAATAGTAGATTTTGCCTGATAGTTAGACAACAACAACATTTTTTCTTTGATTTTTTGAGCCTCTTCAAATTCCATTTTAGTAGCAAAATCGTACATCATATTTTCAAAATAAAGAAGTGATTCTTTAAAATTTCCTTTAATGATGTTTCTAATGGAGGTGATTTGATTCATGTACGCAGTTTCGGTTTGCAAACCTTCGCAAGGCCCTAAACATTTTTTAATGTGATAATCTAAGCAAATTTTAAATTTTCCGGTATTGATGTTCTGACTACTTAAATCGAACATACAGCTACGAATTTGGTAGAGTTCTTTAATTAAATCTAATAAAGCATACGCTATTTTTACATTGGTATAAGGCCCGTAGTATTCAGATCCGTCACGAATCATTTTACGGGTGACAAAAATTCTAGGAAAACGTTCTTTTTTTATACAAATCCAAGGATAACTTTTGTCGTCTTTTAAAAGAACGTTGTATTTGGGTTTGTATTTTTTTATCAGATTATTTTCTAATAATAGCGCATCGGTTTCGGTAGCGACTACAATGTGTTTGATGTCTACAATTTTAGAAACTAAAATTCGGGTTTTGGCATCGTCGTGTGTTCTGTTAAAATAACTACTAACTCTCTTTTTTAAATTGATGGCTTTACCTACATAAATAATGGTTTCGTTTTTATCAAAATATTGATATACACCAGGGGTTGTTGGTAAAACGGCTACTTTAAGTTTTAAATCTTTATTCACAGGGTAAATTTAAGGATTTTAGAGGAGTTCTGAAGTAGAGTAGCTAGATAGAAGTATGGCATTTTAGTAGTGTATAGGAGTTAAGAATTTTAAGAATGCAGGAGGGAAGGCAGAAGCTGGGAGTTAGAAGGTAGTCAATTTGTGATTTTAATAGTTAGTAGTTGAGGAGTTTAGGAGTAGCATTACTGCGTTTATCTTTTACTTTCTACTGGTTATTCAATATCAACTGCCAACCAAATTTGCGTTAAGGATTGAACGGTTTGTTTGAGCTCTTTTGTTTTTTTACTCCTTAAATTCTTTATTACTAGAATACTAAACTCCTAAAAAACAAAAAGCGAGTAGTGAAAGCCTGACCCAAAGGGGAACGCCCAACTACTTATTACATTACTACAACTTAAAAGTAGCTTGGTGATAGTAAATTGTACATTGTACATTGTGCATTGTGAATTGAAAAATTATCTTTGCTCAAAATTTTTTAAAGATGGCTTACAACTTTGTTGAAGAATTAAAATGGAGAGGAATGATGCACGACATCATGCCAGGAACTGAAGAACAATTATTAGAAGAGGTGACTGCGGGGTATATTGGATTTGATCCTACGGCAGATTCTTTACACATAGGGAGTTTGATTCCGATTATTGTATTAATGCATTTCCAAAAAGCAGGACACAAACCGATTGCTTTGATTGGTGGGGCTACGGGAATGATTGGAGATCCTTCTGGAAAATCGACAGAACGTAATTTGTTAGACGAGGAAACGTTGGCTAAAAATGTAGCGGGAGTTAAAGGTCAGTTAGAGCGTTTTTTAGATTTTAAGTCGGATGCTGCAAATGCTGCGGAGTTGGTAAACAACTACGATTGGATGAAGGAGTTTTCTTTAATTGATTTTGTACGTGATATAGGAAAACACTTAACGGTAAACTATATGATGGCAAAGGATTCTGTAAAAAAACGTATTTCTGGAGAAGGGGTAGAGGGAATGAGTTTTACGGAATTTACGTATCAGTTATTTCAAGGATATGATTTTTTACACTTGTACGAAAATAAAAATTGTAAGTTACAAATGGGGGGGTCTGATCAGTGGGGAAATATTACCACAGGTACAGAATTGGTAAGACGTAAGGCAAAAGGAAAGGCTTATGCTATGACGTGTCCGTTAATTACCAAAGCGGATGGAACCAAGTTTGGAAAGTCCGAAGGGGGAAACATTTGGTTGGATAAAGCGAGAACGTCTCCTTATAAATTTTATCAGTATTGGTTAAATTCTTCTGATGAAGATTCTGAAAACTTTATTAAAAAGTTTACATTTTTAAGCAAAGAAGAGATTGAAACTCTAATTGCTGAACATAAAGAGGCTCCACATACGCGTTTGTTGCAAAAGAAATTGGCAGAAGAGGTGACGGTAATGGTACATTCTCAGGAGGATTATGACAATGCTGTTAAGGCATCGTCTATATTGTTTGGAAAGTCTACTGCGGATGATTTAAAGTCTTTAGACGAACAAACGTTTTTAGATGTGTTTGAGGGAGTTCCACAAGCAGAGTTAAGCAAAGATGAGTTGACTGAAGGGTTGGATATGATTGGTGCCTTGGCTGCCAAAACCAATTTTTTAAAAACTAATTCTGATGCTAGACGTGCGTTAAAAGAAAATGCCGTTTCTGTAAACAAAGCCAAAGTGGTAGCAGATTATAAAATTACTGTTGCAGATTTAATTGCAGAAAAATATGTGTTGTTACAAAGAGGTAAAAAGAGTTACTACTTGCTAAAACTAATTTAAATTGAAATTGTGTTTTTTTGTTTAAATTTAGACTAAAATTTAAATACTATGGTTGGATATTATATGATTGGAGGAATTGTTTTTTTAATCAGTTCTTTTGTAAGCAATCGTTTAAAGAGTAAGTTTAAGTATTATTCAAAATTATCGTTGCAAAACGGTATGTCTGGAGCAGAGATTGCTGAAAAGATGTTAAAGGATAATGATATTTATGATGTAAAGGTAATATCTGTAAAAGGGAGTTTAACGGATCATTACAATCCGGGAAATAAAACAGTAAATTTAAGTGAAAGTGTGTATGGTCATAGAAATGCGGCAGCTGCTGCTGTTGCTGCACACGAGGTTGGACATGCGGTACAACATGCTACTGCCTATAAATGGTTAACCATGCGTTCTAGAATAGTACCCGTAGTTGGAATTGCGAGTAAGTTCTCTAATATTGTGTTAATGGCTGGTTTGGCATTGTCTGCCACAGGAAACATGATTGGTGCAGGTATTTTTCTATTAGGTATTTTTTTATTTGCTATTACCACTGCTTTTGCATTTATTACATTACCGGTAGAGTATGATGCAAGTAATAGAGCTTTGGCTTGGTTAGAGGGTAGTTCTGGGATGTTAACACCGCAAGAGCACGATGGTGCAAAAGATGCTTTAAAATGGGCGGCTAGAACTTATTTGGTTGCTGCATTGGGGTCTTTAGCAACATTGCTCTATTTTATTATGAAGTATATGAACAATAGAAGGTAGGTTACTACTATGTGCAGTTGTTTATTGTTACATCGTTTAGTTGTTTAGACAATTAGACTTAAGAAAAGAACCCCTTTTTTAAACTTGTTTAAAAAAGGGGTTTATAGTTTTTTGAACGTTTTATTTGGTTTTATCTTCTAACTCCAGTTTTTCTGCAAAATAATCACAAAAGTCTTTCATGGTTGCAGCCATTTTTTCGTCGTTGGTTGCTCTTTCAAACGTATCTGCCATTTGTACGAGTGTTTGATGGAAGAATACTTTCATTTCATCAACAGGCATTTTTTTAGTCCATAAGGGTAAATACAATGTTTCTTTTTGTTTTGGGTCCCAAACAGATAGTAACGTAGCTTTAGATTCGTCTTTTGTAATGCCTCCATCGGTGGCAGACCAGTGAATTGTTTCAGGAATTTTATTTTCGTCAAGTCCTATTTCAAATTCTATTTTAGATGTATGTGCTACCGCCATAATGTTGTGTTTAATTAAAAAGCAAAGATATAGAATATACCTTTAATGGGTTGTGTTTAGTTGGTAATGAGTAGTTATTTTTGTGGTTTAAATCCAGACGTATCTAAAAGAGTTTGTGCATCTAGTTGCATGAGTTCTTTTGGAGAAATAGAATGATTTTTTACATACGATCTTACAATTTGTAAACCTATGTATTTTGCAATTCCTCCTGGAGATTCTTTGTCAATAGATTTATAAAACTTAGAAAACGGGGCTAAATTAATAAAGCGTTGTTTTAATTTAGCATTGTTGCTGTATAGCATTTCGTTTTTAATAAAATAGGCCCATACAGAAGCTTCGTTTTTTTGAGCCCAATTTAATTTTTTAGAACTGTATCCTAATTTAATTTCATCTGCTACATTGGGTAAAAACAAGTCTAATAAATACAACTTTTTACCTTCAAAAATTAGCTGACCTAAAAATGTTCGATCTCTGTCTATTCGGTATTTTGTTTCAATAATTTTTTGAGCAACCGCTGTTGTTAAGTGATTAGGTGTAAAAGTTTGTTTTAAATAGCTAGGAAAACTTGCGTAAAATTCGTGTTGCTCACCTAAATACATATCTAAGGAAATTAAGAGTAAATCGTTGGCAAATAAAATTCTGTTTTGATAAGAAATTCCTGTAATATCTGTTACAATTTTAGGTGGATTAAATTCTGGATAATAGTATTTTATGTGTTGAAATAAATCTGTTAACTGTTGTTTTTGAGTTTCAAAACTCCCATAAGTTTCATTAACTTCTGTAAACAAATCTCTTTGAATGGTATCGTTCATTCTTTTTAACATAATACTATCTGCCATTTGAGCAGGAAACATAAACGGGAATTCCTTTTTTAAAGTTGGGAGGTCTTTGGGTTTTGCATTAAAAAAAGATTGATGGAATAAAGAGAAGTGGGTAGCAATCGTTATTTTTTTAATTTCTGATTCCGTTTTATTTTTTGAAGTACAAGAGATTAACATACTAATGATGAAACATAAGTAGATCCCTCTTTTTATTCTGGTCATATTTTAAGTAAATTTGTTGAACCTCAAAAATAACAAATAAGCAAATGGAAACTCAAAAGATAGCAGAACATATTAGCACTTGGTTAAAAAATTATGCAAATAAAGCAGGAGTAAAAGGATTTGTAGTAGGTGTTTCTGGTGGAATAGATTCTGCGGTAACGTCTACACTTTGTGCAAGTACAGGTTTGCCAACGGTTTGTGTAGAGATGCCTATTTATCAACATCCAGATCAGGTGAGTAGGGCACAAGAACATATTACACAATTAAAGGCTCGTTTTACCAATGTTACCGATGAAAGAGTTGATTTAACAGAAAGTTTTAACGTTTTTAAAAGCACAGTGCCTACTACTAAAAACGAGGCTGTTTTAAATTTAACATTAGCCAATACACGTGCTCGTTTGAGAATGACGACGTTGTATTACATTGCCGGATTGCACAGTAGTTTGGTTGCAGGTACCGGAAATAAGGTAGAAGACTTTGGTGTTGGTTTTTACACAAAATACGGAGATGGAGGTGTAGATGTAAGTCCAATTGCAGATTTGGTAAAAAGTGAGGTTTTTGCTTTAGGGGTGTATTTAAAAGTGCCAGCTGCCATTCAAAACGCTGCTCCTACCGATGGTTTGTTTGGAGATAGTAGAACGGACGAAGATCAGCTAGGAGCTAGTTATGATGAGTTAGAATGGGCCATGAAGCAACAAGATGCTGGCAAAGAGGCTACCGATTTTACGGATAGAGAAAAAGAAGTTTTCACCATTTATACAAAGCTAAATACTGCGAATCAGCATAAAATGGAGCCCATACCTGTTTGTGAAATACCCGATGATTGGAGGTAATTTTTAACCGCTTTATACCATTCTTTTAAGGAACGGAAACAGGTTTAAATAATAGGTAAAAAATACTAAATAAACTTTTAGAGAGCTTTAAGGGTAAATTAAAAACGAACTAATGTGTAAAAATCACGAAGTATTAGATATCAAAAGCTTAATTTCAAAAGATCTTTTTAAGCAAGAAGAATCTGGAGGAAAAAGTACAAACTAACGTTAAATATATGGCATTTAGGGCAGAAAATAAACGGTTATTTTCGATGAAGCACTAAGCCAAACTTTTGTGTTTTGATTTATCTTTTTTATCATAAAGCCAAATCAAAAGATTTGGCGACACCACAAATAAACAACAACTTTTGGCACTAACACAAACCAGCCCTATTTGCTATATATAGTGTTGTAAAGCGTTTATAATAATTTACGTTTAATAAATGCAGATAAAATCAATACGACATACAATATTGAAAGTATATATATATATGTGTATATCCAATTATTAATTGTTGATTTCAAATTTGATTTTTTATTAATCAAAATTACTTTATTGGTATTCATAAACTTAACGATTGGAACTTTTATATTATGTTTTTTTAAGTTTTTATATTCAAATTCCCTCAATTCTTCAGGGGAAAGGTTTTCTAGATACTTATCAATTTCAATTATGTTATCGTCAAATAAACCAAAGTATACTTCTTCATTATTTAGAACTCCATTAACAGTAACGCTACTTCTTCGGCTAGAAGAAGAGGAAAAAACGATACTATATAATTCCATTGACTCTTGAGAATATTGATCTCTGATATAATCATATAATCGTACTCCTTCAAAACCAAGAATAAAACATGTAGCTATTATTGTTGCTATAAACCAGAGAAAATAAAATATTTTAATTTTTTTTTAACAAGGGTCTTTTAATTTAATAACTTTTTTATTCAACAAATTCAATATTTATGAATGCAGCCTGTGTTTTTATACTCCATATTTACAAATCTATAAGTTTAGATTTTGTTGCGTTAAGTTATTGAATCGACCTCAGATTTAAGCAATGCTTTACAACAAGGTATAATTTATTCTGTCGTATAAATTCAAGTTCGTCTATTAATTAAACTCGTTTATTTGTTTAGAATTAAACAGTACAACAATTTATTTTTTAAACGATATTATAAATACACTAACTCACAAATTCTCCGTTAGCAACCTGATCTTCTGACGGAGCTATAAAAGATAATTTACCATCTTTGGTATCGGTCATTAAAATCATTCCTTCGCTCTCTACCCCCCTTAATTTACGTGGAGCTAAGTTTACCAAAACACTTACTTTTTGTCCTACAATATCTTCGGGTTTGTAGCTTTCTGCAATACCCGATACAATGGTTCTAACATCAATACCCGTGTCTACTTTTAAAACCAATAACTTTTTAGCTTTCGGCATTTTTTCAGCCTCAATAATAGTTCCTGTTCTAATATCTAATTTGGTAAAATCTTCAAAGTCTATCGTATCCTTTTGCGGCTCTACCACTTTTGCTTCAGCAGCATTGGCTAATTTTGTCGCTTCTAATTTATCTAACTGAATTTGAATATCTTTATCTTCTATTTTAGCAAATAATAATTCAGATTTCCCAATAATATGTCCTGCAGGCATTAACTCCTCTTTAAGCTCTACATCTTCCCAAGAATTTACGGCACCTTCTTGGTTTAAAATTCTCTTTAACTTTTCGGAACTAAACGGTAAAAACGGTTCTGACAATACAGACAATGCAGACGCTATTTGCAATGCCACATACATAATGGTTTTGGTACGTGTTTCATCCGTTTTAATCAAC
>CALHCC010000011.1 GCA_937930675.1 uncultured Flavobacteriaceae bacterium | reverse complement strand
ATTACTTACGTATGTTAATTATACGTTAGTTGCTAACCAATCTCCTATTTCACTTGTTTTATAAGCTTTATTTCCTGCGGCTAAATCTTCAGTAACTACTCCCTCTGCCAAAGACTTATTCACAACAGTTCTAATTGCTTCGGCCTCTTCTTTTAAACCAAACGCATCTTCGAACATCATTGCCGCAGATAATACTGTTGCTAATGGATTTGCGATATCTTTACCTGCTGCTTGTGGGTATGATCCGTGTATTGGCTCATAAAGAGAAGTTTCTGCCCCTACAGATGCTGAAGGCATTAACCCCATAGATCCTGAAATTACAGAAGCTTCATCTGTTAAAATATCTCCAAATAAGTTTTCTGTAATTAATACATCGTAAGAAGATGGCCATTGTACCAAACGCATGGCTACAGCATCTACAAATTCGTAAGACACTTCTACTTCAGGATATTCTGATTCTAAACCTTGTACCGTTTCTCTCCATAAACGAGAAGTTTCTAAAACATTCGCTTTATCTACACAACACAAACGTTTAGAACGCGTCATTGCCAACTCAAAACCTTTACGAGCCAAACGAGTTACCTCTTCTTTTGTATATAAACAGTTATCAAAAGCAGTGTCTCCACCATCTTTTCTTCCTTTTTCTCCAAAGTAAATACCTCCTGTTAATTCACGTAAAAAAACCAAATCTGTTCCTTCGATACGCTCTTGTTTTAACGGAGATTTATCTAACAAAGATGGAAATACAAATGTAGGGCGTACATTTGCAAACAATCCTAATGCTTTACGCATTTTTAATAAACCTTGCTCAGGACGAACTTTTGCTGTTGGATCATTATCGTATTTAGGATCCCCAATAGCTCCAAATAATACTGCATCAGAAGATTTACAAATCTCGTGCGTTTCATCTGGGTAAGGTTCTCCTACCGCATCAATAGCAGCTGCCCCTGTTAAAGCTGGCTTCCAATTTAATTCATGTCCAAATTTTGTAGCAATAGCATCAGAAACTTTTACTGCCTGATCAATTACCTCTGGTCCAATTCCGTCACCAGCTAATAATGCAATGTTTAATTTCATTTTTTATTTGTTAAATATTTACTTTTTAATTTTTTTAATAATTTCTTTCATATGCTCTCCTGCGGCTTCTCTACCTCCAAGTCCGTAAGAAAGTGATATTACAATAGCAATTGCTCCTAAAATTAATCCAAAAGCTAGTTTTACGATATCATCTGCAAATCCCATTTTGGTTAAAGCCATTGCTAAAAATAATCCTATAATTGCATACTTTACAATAGAAGCTATTGATTTATTATTTTCCGACTTTGATAAACTTTTATAAACTACCGAAGCAATCATATTTCCAACAATCAAAATAATTAATCCAAATAATATTTGACCTGATGTTGTTAACAAAACATTTAATACATCTGTTAACTCAGCAAAATTCATCATTTCAACTCCTGTGATTATTCCAAAGAAGATTAAAAAGAAGTATACAATATTTGATACAATAGCAGAAAGTGAATTCTTATCTCCTATTACAGAAGACAATTCCATTTTTTTAACTAACGAATCTACACCTAAACTTTCTAAGAAACCTTTTAATAAAGACTTTAAGAAATTTCCTCCTATAGCAAAAATAGCAATGATCACTATTGCTCCTAAAATGTTTGGAATAATTGCAATAATTTGATCTAAAATATGATTTACAGGATTTGAAACCTCTTTTAATTCTATTTTATTTAACGCTGCAATTGTAAATGGAATGATAATAATAACAAAAACTAATTTTTCTAATACGTTAATTAGTTTGTCTGTATCCTTAAAGTTTACTTTTTGTAACAATTTATGAATAACATCTCCTAAAAGCCCTACCAAGCTTGACACAAATTTAGCTATTAAATAACCTATTAAGAAAATAATTCCTGCTCCTAAAATTTTTGGGAAAAACAATAAAAATGAACTCATCATGTTTTGTAAAGGCTCTAAAACAGAAGTCATTCCTAACCTTTGTAAAACAATTAACAAAACATAAATCATCACCACAACATAAAGTAGATTTGATATGAACTTGTTAATGTCAATCTTAAGTTTTGCTTTCTCCATTAACTTATCATCCCAAGTTGTTTTCTTTAACAACTTATACGATGCTTTTTTAACAAATTTAGCAATCATCCATCCTATAATTAGGATCAATAAAGTACCTATAACACCTGGGAAAATTGATGTTATTTTCAGCAAAAAGCTATTTAATAAATTTTGTACATTCATAATTTTAGTTTTAATTGATTTATGTTAACAAAATAAAACATTTTACCTTTAAACTCCTATATAATATTTAACATTTTTTCGGTAGCCATAATTGCAGATACTGTTTGATCTGAATCTAAGCCACGTGTTTTGTATTCTTTACTGTTTAAGTTCCATGTAATTACCGTTTCACACAAAGCATCTGAATTCGATCCTGGAGGAATACGTACAGCATAATCGGTAAGCAAAGGTAAAGTCAATCCTTTTTTATCATATATCTTTCGTAATGCTTTTATAAACGCATCGTACTGACCATCTCCACTAGCACTCTCTTCTATTACTTCTCCTTCAAAAGAAACTGCAACAGTTGTAGAGGGTTTTAATCCTTTAGCATGTGTTAACGCATACGCTTCTATTTTTACTTTTTCTGCAATGGTATTAGAATTTAATACATCAGAAATAATATAAGGTAAATCGTTTTGTGTGACCAATTCTTTTTTATCTCCAAGTTCAATCACTCTTTGCGTAACCAGCTTTAATTCTTCATCATTTAAATTTAAACCTAAGTCTTGTAAATTTTTCTGAATATTGGCTTTTCCCGAGGTTTTTCCTAAAGCATACTTACGTTTTCGACCAAAACGCTTTGGCAACAAATCATTATAATACAGGTTCTTTTTATTATCTCCATCTGCATGAATTCCTGCCGTTTGTGTAAATACGTTTGCTCCTACAATAGGTTTGCTTTCTGGTATTTTAAATCCAGAGAAAGCTTCTACCATTTTACTTACTTTGTAAAGTGCTTTTTCTTTTACTTCAACTAAATAATCTGGCAAAAAGTCATTAACTACTGCAACTACACTTGCTAAAGGAGCATTTCCTGCTCTTTCTCCCATTCCATTAAGTGTTAAATGCAAACCATCTGCTCCTCCTTTAATAGCCTCCATGGCATTGGCAACACTTAAATCATAATCGTTATGACAATGAAAATCTAAATGCAAATTGGGATATTGATCTTTAATTTCTTTGATAAAAGAAAACGATTCTTGAGGTGTTAAAATCCCTAAAGTATCTGGCAACATCACTCTTTTTATAGGTTGTGTTGCTATAAAATCTAAATATTGATACACATAATCTTTAGAATTACGCATTCCGTTAGACCAATCTTCTAAATATACATTGGTTTCAATTCCATTAGCAGCAGCTTCTTGTATGGATGCTTGTATTTCGGAAAAATGTTGTTCTGGAGTTTTTCTTAACTGATGCTCTAAATGATTCATAGAGCCTTTAGTTAACAGGTTTTGAACCTTAGCCCCAGCATCTAACATCCATTGAATAGAAGTTCCTTTGTCTACAAAGGTTAAAACTTCTATTTTGTCTATATAATTATGTTGCACAGCCCAATCTGTAATGTTTTTTACAGCGTTAAACTCTCCTTTAGAAACTCTTGCCGAGGCTATTTCTATACGGTCAACTTTTAATTCGTCTAATAATAACTGAGCAATGGTAAGTTTTTCATTAGCTGCAAATGACACTCCTGAGGTTTGTTCACCGTCACGGAGTGTTGTATCCATTATTTCTATCTTTTTTTTGCTCATTTTGTTTCAGCTTATTTTTAAAGGTAACTAATTCTAAATACTAATTTTCAACAAGTTAACATTTAAATAGTACGTTTAAAAAATTACAGAAAGCAAATATAAAAAAAGCGTTTTACTTAGCCTTGTTTAGTTTTGTGCTTTCTTAAAATAATCATCTTCAAAAAAACTATTGAAGTTTCTCTATTTTTAGTATCTTAACATTTATTAATTATAAATCTAAAAAAAATGGCTGTATTAAAAGTAATTGAAGTATTATCTAGTTCTGAAAAAAGCTGGGAAGATGCGACTAAAAAAGCAGTAGTAAAAGCTTCTAAGAGCGTTAAAAATATTAAGTCTGTGTACATTCAAGACCAAAGTGCAAGTGTAAAAGACGACAAGGTTACCGAGTTTAGAGTAAATTTAAAAATTACTTTTGAGATTAATTAACTTCAAAAATAATTCACCACTAAAAAAAGCGTTTCATTGTACAATGAAACGCTTTTTTTAACTCTTATATTTTAAAAAACTAGAAAGGTCTTTTTGCTGCAAATTCAGTAATTTCTCCTTCGATATTTTTCAAATAATCAATATCATCAAAACCATTTAACATGTTTTCTTTTTTGTAACCATTGATTACAAAAGATTCAGAAGCTCCAGTAGCTACTAAAGTAACTGTTTGGTTTGGTAAGTCTACTTTAATTTCTGTTTTAGGATCTGCTTCAATTGCCGCAAATAAGCTATCTGCAAACGCTGCAGAAACTTGTACTGGCAACACCCCTACGTTTAAACAGTTATTTTTAAAGATATCTGCAAATTCAGAAGAAATCACACATCTTAATCCAAAATCGTACACAGACCATGCTGCATGCTCTCTAGAAGACCCTGAACCAAAGTTTCTACCTCCTACTAAAATTTTAGATCCTGCGTAAATCTCTTTATTCAATGGAAAATCTGCTTTAGGAGTTCCATCTGCATTAAATCTCCAGTCACGGAAAAAGTTAATATCAAAATCCTTACGCTCTGTAGCTTTTAAGAAACGAGCAGGAATGATTTGATCTGTATCCACATTTTCTGTTGGTAATGGATAAGCTGTACTTGTTAATACTTCAAATTTATCGTAAGCCATTGTATTCTATAATTAAGCGTTTAATATTGTTCTTGGATCTGTTACCACTCCTTCTACAGCAGATGCTGCTGCAACTAATGGAGAAGCTAATAAGGTTCTAGACCCAGGTCCTTGACGTCCTTCAAAGTTACGGTTAGAGGTAGAAACTGATAATTTTCCTGCAGGAATTTTATCATCGTTCATTGCTAAACAAGCAGAACATCCTGGCTCTCTTAATACAAAACCAGCTTCTGTAATAATTTTATCTAACCCTTCTTCTTTAATTTGATCTACTACTTTATGAGATCCTGGCACCAACCAAGCAGTAACATGCTCTGCCTTTTTACGTCCTTTTACAATAGAACAGAAAGCTCTAAAGTCTTCAATACGTCCGTTTGTACAAGATCCTAAGAATACAAAATCAATTTGTTTTCCTATCATAGAATCTCCTTCGTTAAAGTCCATATATCCTAAAGACTTTCTATACGTTTCAACCCCACCTTCTACCGCTTCCGCATTTGGAATAGATTTGGTAACTCCCATTCCCATTCCTGGGTTTGTTCCGTACGTAATCATTGGCTCAATATCTGCTGCATCGTAATTAAACTCAACATCAAAGGTTGCATCTTCATCCGTTTTTAACGTTTTCCAGTATTCCATCGCTCTATCCCAATCCGCTCCTTTTGGAGTTTGAGCACGACCCGCAATGTAATCAAACGTTTTTTGATCTGGAGCAATCATACCACCACGAGCACCCATCTCTATAGATAAGTTACACACAGTCATACGACCTTCCATGGTCATATCTTCAAAAACATCTCCTGCATATTCTACAAAATATCCTGTAGCTCCAGAAGTTGTTTGTTTAGAAATAATATACAAAGCAACATCTTTAGGTGTAACCCCTGCACCCAATTTACCATTTACGTTGATACGCATTTTTTTAGGCTTTGGCTGCATAATACATTGAGTAGACAATACCATTTCTACCTCAGAGGTACCAATACCAAAAGCAATAGCTCCAAAAGCACCGTGTGTAGAGGTATGAGAATCTCCACAAACAATGGTTGCACCGGGTAAGGTAATTCCATTTTCTGGTCCTACTACGTGTACAATACCATTATTTATATCTCCTAATCCCCAGTGAGAAATTCCGTGTTTTTTAGCATTTCTCTCTAACGCATCTAACTGGTTTGCAGACAACACATCTGCTACAGGTAAATGTTGATTAATGGTAGGTGTGTTATGATCTGCCGTTGCAAATGTACGCTCTGGGTACACTACACTGTTTCCTCTACTTTCTAATCCTAAAAATGCTACGGGACTTGTAACCTCGTGGATAAAATGACGATCGATAAAGAATACATCCGGTCCGTCTTCTACATGACGTACTACGTGTGAATCCCAAACTTTGTCAAATAATGTTGTTGCCATATTAATTTCGACTTAATTTATTTGTTTTCTATAACTAATTGCAATTCGTTGAATTACAGAACGGCAAATTTACAAAAAAAGCAACCAGAACCAATTAGACTGGCTATAAATTATTACGATGCCCAACGTATTCCACAAAGAGATGATTAAATGGATAAAATTCTAACCATAGGATACTTATCTTTACAATCACATACAAAAGATTCTTATGAAATACTTAAAATGTAATGATTGTAATCATTTTAACCACCTTAATTCTGAATATCAGATTTTTTGCAATGCTTGCGGAAAAAAATTAACTCATAATTTTAAAGATTGGCAAAAGAAGAATCCCTCAAAAGATTTTACTCATTTTAAACAAGACGTAGGTGTAGAAAAAGTACATACCGCATCTAAAAAAAAGACTTCGTTTAAAAAATATATACAAATTGGTGTGATTGTCCTTTTTTCAGTCATCGGTTCTTATTTTGGAAAAAAATACGCTGGTACTATTTTTATATCTCTCAACAATCTATTGCATCCTGTATCCGACGTTCTCAACGAAAAATGGAATCGATGTTTTTTTATGGGAAATCAAGTGTCTATAGAAACACCTTATGTACTAGAGGAAAGTAATGATGAGCTTCCTATTCCTGAAGAAGTCAAAAAACTAATCACTTCTATCCATTATTACAAATATCAAAACTTAGGAGGTTTTGCTTCTGTGTTTCTTACCGCTACTTATGATAAACGTATTGTAAAAATAAATATAAACAATGCTGCTGACAGTGGCATTTCTCAAGCAGTTAGAGAAGTAAACGGTACCGATGTTTTTTACAATGATGAACAAACAACCATTAACGGATATCCAACTGTTATAAAAAAAGGGACCTTTAAAAAAGACATTCAAACAATTTACTTTAAAACCATTACGTCTGTTAAAAACGATTTAACAATCATTAGTTTAATCACCTTTTGGATGCATGATAACCAAGACTACGATTTATTAACCGACAGAATGATCAATAGTTTAATTATTGAGTAACAGATTGTACGCTGTAATTTTTTAACGATTGTACGACTTAAACTTTAGTTAAAATTTTACCAAACATGAAATCACTTACATTATTTAGCACTTTTCTAATTATTACTACTTTTATAAACAACACATATGCACAAAGTGGATGGACACAAGGAGAAGGTAAGTATTACGTAAAAGCATCTTTACAAAGTATTACCTCTGACACTTTTTTTAGCCAAACAGGACAACAAAGACAAAGTGATGATTTTACCATTACATCTTTAGGGGTTTATGGTGAATATGGTAAAACCGACAAACTAACCATTACAGGTTTTGTTCCCGTTTTTTCTAGTTTTAGTGATATTGATGTCAATTTACCTGAAAATGATGTTTTCGATGATATTAACAGTACGGCTTTAGGAGATGCAGAATTAGGACTTAAATACCGATTGTTTAAAAAAGATTGGATTGCAACCGCAATTACAGGTAAACTAAGAATTCCTACGGGTGGAGGAGAATTTAACCAAGGACTTACGCTTTCCGCAGGAATACCTCTTTTTAATTTCGGGAAATTTGCAACTTATTCTAACCTATACGGAGGAGCTAATAACAGACCCAGTGATTTTTCTGATGAACTAAGATATGGTTTCGAATTTGGAATAGGTTACAACAACAAATTATGGTTGTTCGCAAAACAAGATAATATTAAATCTTTTGACAATGTAGATATTGATCTAAGTTCTTCTGAAATAGGGGTTAATGAACTGTTTGGAAATAGATATGAAGTAGAAAGCATTAGCATTGAATTAGCTTATTACATCACTCCTAAATTTGGAATTTCTTTAAATTATTTAAACACTTATGGAGGACAACTGGTTTTAAAGGGAAGTACTTACAATGGTGGTTTGTTTTGGAATTTACGATAAAGAACTACAACAACTCCAAGCTCTATTATTTAGGCACATTCATAAAACAAATTAGCATAGCTTAAAATTGAAAAACCGAAGTTAGAATATGAAAATTCTAATTTCGGTTTTAATTATCTCTAAATAAATAGTTACTTTCCGAGCCTACCTATTTATTACCCGAAACTATTAAAACAATTTCTCCTTTTGGAGGTTTGTTTGTATAATAGGTTGCTAATTCTGTTAATGTACCTCGTTGCGTTTCCTCAAACAACTTTGTTAATTCCCTAGAAACCGAAGCTTGCCTATCTACCCCTAAATATTCTGATAAGTGATGTAACGTTTTCACCAATTTGTGTGGAGATTCGTATAAAATCATCGTTCTATCCTCTTCTGCCAATTTTAATAAACGTGTCTGTCTCCCTTTTTTCACAGGTAAAAAACCTTCGAAAACAAATTTTTCATTTGGCAAACCAGAATTTACCAAAGCAGGCACAAATGCTGTTGCTCCTGGCAAACATTCCACTGGAATATCGTTCTGAATACACGCTCTTGTTAACAAAAAACCAGGGTCTGAAATTGCAGGGGTTCCTGCATCCGAAATTAACGCAATCGTAGTTCCTCCTCTTAATTTAGAAACCAAATGATCTACTGTTTTATGCTCGTTGTGCATGTGATGACTTTGCATAGGAGTCGCAATTTCAAAATGCTTCATCAACTTACCACTGGTTCTAGTATCTTCTGCCAATACTAAGTCTACTTGTTTTAAAACATGAATCGCTCTAAACGTCATATCCTCTAAATTTCCTATAGGTGTAGGTACTAAATACAATTTCATTTTAACGTTCTATTTTATCAACAAATTAGTCACCTTTTATAAGATATCACTGGAATTTTAAACTTTACATGTTATCCAAAACACTAAGCTTTAAAGTTCTGTAAAACATCTGCTATTTTTCGATTGTCTGACAGTTGAGGAATTTTATTCTGCCCTCCAAATTTCCCTATCGATTTCATGTACTCATGAAATCCGCCTTTTTTAACCTTTGTAATCACCAAAGGCTGTAATACGCTTCCTTCTATTAAATCAAAATAATAAATGTTTTGATCTTGCATAGATTGATCAATTTTTGCAGCAAAAGCATTTATATCTTTAGGTTCCTCTACAAACTCAATAAACCATTCATGGTATGGCAATCCACTTTCAGGAGCTACTTGCGGAGCTACCGTAAATTCACTTACAGTAACCTCTGTATCTAACATAGCATCCTTTAAAGCCTTTTCTACTTCCTTACCAATTACATGCTCTCCAAAAGCAGAGATAAAGTGTTTTATTCTTCCTGTTACCTTTATTCTATACGGCAACAAATTGGTGAACTCAATGGTGTCTCCAATATTGTACCCCCAAAGTCCTGCGGATGTATTTAAAATAATTACATAATTTACTCCCAACTGTACTTCTCCAATGGACAATCTAGGAGGGTTTTCATCAAAAAACTGAGCTGCAGGAATAAACTCGTAAAAAATACCATTATTTAATTGCAATAGCATTCCTTTTTCTGTTTGCGAATCTTGATAGGCTATAAATCCTTCGGAAGCAGGATACAACTCTACATACTTCACTTTTTTCCCTATCAAACTTTCAAACTTATTTTTATAAGGTTCAAAATTTACACCTCCGTATACAAAAAAGTTAAAGTTTGGAAACAATTCGGCGATAGACTTCCCTGTTTTTTCTCGTAATTTTTCAAAGTACATTTGTACCCAAGATGGAATTCCACTAATTACGGACATATTTTCGTTTACAGTTTCATCTACTACGGCATTCACTTTGGTTTCCCAATCTTCTATACAATTGGTTTCCCAACTAGGCAATCTACTTTTTTGTAAATATTTAGGAACGTAATGTGCTGCTATTCCACTTAATCTACCTAGTTTAACACCGTTTAAATCTGTAAGAACAGGACTTCCTTGTAAAAAAATCATTTTACCATTTACAAAAGAAGCATCCCCTGTTTCTGCCATGTAAAACAACAAGGCATTACGGGCTGATTTTACATGCGTAGGCATAGATTCTTTAGTAATAGGAATGTATTTTGCTCCAGAAGTGGTTCCAGATGTTTTTGCGTAATACAAAGGTCTTCCTTTCCACAAAACATCAGACTCTCCAGCAACCATTCTATCTACATAAGATTTAATCCCTTCGTAATCATTGATGGCCACACGTTCTTTAAAATCTTTATAACTTTTTATATCTTTAAAAGAATGATCTTTTCCAAACGCTGTATGCTTAGCGTGTTTTATTAAGTATTGAAACGTTTTTTCTTGTGTTTCAACAGGATTGTTTGCCCATTTATATACTTGTTTACGAATTGCCTTAGCAAAAGGTAAAGCTAATTTTGATTTAATACTCATTTCTTAAAACTTCATAAAATTTGTTGGATCTACAGGATAACCATCTTTCCACATTTCAAAATGTAAATGAGGACCTGTGCTTAATTCTCCAGTAGAACCAACTTGTGCAATTACCTCTCCTGCTTTTACTAAATCTCCCTGAGATACGTTTATTTTACTATTGTGTTTGTAAACACTTGTAAAATTATCGCTATGCAGCAATACCACTACATAACCTGTTTCTAAAGACCATTCCGCAAAAACAACCACACCATCTGTCACCGCCTTTACAGCTTCGTTTTTTGCAGTGGCAATATCTATGGCAAAATGATTTAACGTTGGGTTAAATTCTTGCGTAATATTCCCAGATGTAGGTTCTACAAATATTTGATTTATTTTTTCATTTTCATGTCCAAAAATACTGAATCTTTCTTCTCTCGCTACATTTTCTCTAAAAACAGAATCCAATCGAGAGTTTTCTAAAGATACAAGTGCTTCTTTCGACAACTCACTCTCATCAGTAACATTCGGAATTACAGAATTTGTAACATCACCTATAGTATCAACTTTAATACGTTGGTATTTTTTAGTTAAATTTTTAATTTGTTTGTTCTTTTTTTCTAACAACGCATACAATTTTTCTAACTTTATATAGATGGAATCATTATTTCTAATTCCAGATTGATATACTGATTCTCCTTCTTGCGTAACATAAGGCAACTCTGTTACCTCAACAGCATTATCACCTATTAAAGCTGGTTTTAAAGATTCTGTATACAACTCTATCATTTCCATTTTTTGTGCAATCTCATCTAATCTAAAATTTAGAGACACGGCATCTTTTTTAAGTTCTGGCGATTCAAAACCTGGGATATACTCTTTAAGTGGTGTATAAACAATAAAAGCAGAAGTAATGATGATTAAAAAAACACTAAACAAACCTCCAAACACAAACACATTTAAACGCGTTAATTTAAAAGAGAATTTCTCTTCAAAAGAATCTTCTGTTAAAACCACCAAACGGTATTTTTCAACTAACTTTTTCTTTATTTGTTTACGTTTTTTGGTCATTTATTTCTAAATTCCTTTATTACCTCCCTATTTTGTGAATTCACAAAAATACAGTTATCCTTTTTATTTATAAAAATTCATCTGATCTATATATTCCCATACATTAGACAGTAGTAAATGTTTTACACTTTTTTGTTCTTTAATAGCTTTTCTTATAAACGTTGACGATATTTCTACAACAGGAGCCTCTACAACATGCACTTTAGGATGCGTATATAAATTATTTTCTTGTTTTTTATTACCAATCCTAGGATATACATACAACTCGTATTCTTCTAAAATCACTTCATAATTTTTCCATTTATGAAATGATTTTAAATTGTCTTCACCCATAATCAACACAAATTCGTGTTTTGGGTATTTTTCTGAAATATGCACTAAAGTATCAATGGTATAGTTGGGTTGCCTTAATTTAAATTCAATATCTGTAGGATGAATATGTTCAAAATCTTCTGTGGCTTTATACACCATTTCTAAACGATGATGATTGCCCAACAAACTACTTTTTTTCTTATGCGGATTATGAGGCGTTACCACCATCCAAACCTCATCCATTGTTGTATAATGTAGCATGTGATTGGCTAAAATAGTATGCCCTATATGTACTGGATTAAAGGTTCCAAAATACAATCCTATTTTCATTTTCTGAAATTTTCTATTTCTTTACATCTTTAGCTTTCTAAAAAACTGCGAACTAGCTGCGTTGCATCTTCTTTCGCTAAAGATAAATCATCGTTAATTAAAATAGTATCAAATTTTTCCGAAAAATCAATTTCTTGTGCAGCTTTAGCCACACGCATTTTAATTTTTTCTTCGGTTTCTGTGGCTCTACCTCTCAATCTTCGTTCCATTTCTTCTATAGAAGGAGGTTGTACAAATACAGCTAAAGTTTCTTTAGGAAATTGTTTTTTAATATTTAAACCACCTACTACATCAATATCAAAAATCACATGTTTTCCTTCTTTCCAAATTCTTGTAATTTCAGACTTTAAGGTTCCATAAAAATTATCTTTATACACTTCTTCCCATTCTAAAAAAGCATCTTCGGCTACCTTACTCCTAAAATCATCCGCAGATAAAAAATAATAATCTTTTCCATGCACTTCTCCTTCTCTTGGACTCCTAGAAGCTGCCGATATAGAAAAATCTAAAGGCAAATTTGTTTCTGATAACAAATGCTTTACAATCGTTGTTTTACCCGATCCTGAGGGAGCAGAAAACACAATTAACTTTCCTGATGCCATTATAGTACGTTTAGTATTTGTTCTTTAATTTTTTCTAATTCATTTTTCATTTGCACCACTACTTGCTGCATAGGAGCATAATTAGATTTAGATCCTGTTGTATTAATTTCTCGTCCTATTTCTTGTACAATAAACCCTAACTTTTTACCATCAGAAATCTCGTTATTCAATTCTTTTAAGAAATATTCTAAGTGATTTGCCAAACGAACTTTTTCTTCATTAATATCTAGTTTTTCTAAATAATAAATCAATTCTTGTTCAAATCTGTTCTCATCCACCGTAACTTCTAAATCATCAATGGCTTTTCTTAATTTTACTTTAACCGCAGCCATTCTGTCCTCATCATGTTGATGTACCTCTAAAGATAGTTGTTGAATATTTTGAATACGCTCTCTAAAATCTATTTCTAAAGATGCTGCCTCATCTTTTCTAAACTGAACCAAGGCAACTAACGCTTCTTGAATCCCTGCTTCTATAACATTCCATTCTGTAGGATCTAATTCTTCTCGTTCCGTCTTTAACGTATCGGGTAATCGCATGGCCATTTCTAACAACTCCACATCTGTACCTGTGGCAATTTGTTTTAACTGACTCATATAATCAGCCACCACATGTACATTTACTTTGGTTTGGGATACTTCGGCAGTCATTTCTACGTACATAGAGAATTCTACCTTACCTCTCATTACCTTGCTCGCAATGGTTTTACGCACACTAATTTCTTTTTCTTTGTAATACGGAGGCATACGAACACTTAAATCTAAATTTTTACTATTTAAAGATTTAACTTCTATTGTCACCTTTTTGGTAGGTAATTGCACAATGGCTTTACCGTATCCTGTCATAGACTGTATCATATATCCTAAAATTTGGATGTAAAAATAGGTATTTTAACGCGGATAGTCTTTATGCATTCCTTGTTAGTTTAGCCATCTCTTGTTTAGGTTTTAAACTAACCAAATATACTCCTGCAAATATGGCTAATGTAGCTATTATTTTTACCCAAGTTAACTCATCTGTACCTATAAAGAGTGCTACAGCAGTTGCAATTACAGGTTGCGTATAAATAAAAGCACTTACCGTGGTCGGTTTTAAATGTTTTAAGCCATAGAGATTAAATAAAAAATTACAATACGTTGCAAACACAATTACATACGCAATTTCCAAATAAATTTTTAAAGGCATATCTTGCCACGCTATTTCTAAAACCTCATCAAAAACAAAAGGAGTCATGATGATGAGACCAAAGGTATACAACCATTTTACAAAAGTAATAGGATGGTATTTTGCAATCATTTTTTTTACCAATATTAAATACAAAGCATAACCCGATGCATTTACAAACACCAACATATTTCCTAAAGGAATATTTTTAGCATTTACTGCCGTTTGTTTTCCTGCTGTGGTTAAAAAATAAGCCCCTAACAAACCTGTTATAATTCCTACAACTCTTTTAATTTGAAGTTTTTCTTTTAAAATGAACAAAGAAAACACAAACACAATAATGGGCGTAGTTACCATAATAACGGCTCCATTAATAGGCGTTGTTAAACTAAGTCCTTTGTAAAAAGACAACACACTTATAACCATAGCAATTAAAGATAACAATGCCACGTACGGATAATCTTTCTTTTCCATACCAGGTGCTTTTACAAAAAAAGAAGTGATCCAAAAAAGCAAAGTAGTTACTGCAACTCGTACCCACACAAACGCATACGGACTTGCATATTTAGGCATGACATCTTTAGCCACCGAATAGGTAATACCATAAAAAACGGCTGTACTAAAAACAGCTAACAATGCTAAATTTCTACGATTCATTATTACGATAAGTTATACTACAAAGATGCTAAAGTTTATCCGTTTACGCATTCTTAAAAACTAATAGAAAATACCTAAATTAGCTACATGCAAAAAGCAAAACATATATTGGTAATACGCATGTCTGCCATGGGAGATGTAGCAATGACCGTTCCTGTAATTAAAACCCTTATTTCTCAACATCCACAGGTTAAAATCACAATCGTATCCAGAGGTTTTTTAAAACCCTTGTTTGATGGTATTGAAAATATACATTTTTACACGGCAGATCTTAACGGAAAACACAAAGGTTTTAAGGGAATTTATAGATTATATACTGAATTAAAACCCTTTAATTTTGATGCCGTTGCCGATTTACATGATGTACTTAGATCTAAACTTTTAAGAACTTTTTTCAAATTAAACAACACAACCGTTTGCAGTATAGACAAAGGAAGAGCTGAAAAAAAAGCATTAACCGCTTTAAAAAACAAAGTTTTTAAACCACTTACCACAACGCATCAACGCTACGCTCATGTGTTTTATCAGCTTGGTTTTCATGTAGATTTAAACAAACCGCAGTTAAAAAACAAAGAAATTATTTCTGATGAATTAAAAAGCTTCATCAATTATACTGAAAACGAAACCTTAATTGGTATTGCTCCTTTCGCAGCTCATCAAGGAAAAAAATATCCTTTAGAACTGATGAAACAAGTAATCCATACATTGAGTAAAGAATCTAAAATTCTTCTTTTTGGAGGAGGACAGCAAGAAGTTGATACACTTACCAAAATCAGCAAACAAAACAACAACACCTATTGCATTGCTGGTAAAGTAAAACTAAAAGAAGAATTAAGCATTATTAGCAACCTTTCTATCATGATAAGTATGGATAGTGGTAACGGACATTTTGCAGCTTTGTTTGGTGTACCTACGATTACTATTTGGGGAGCTACACATCCTTATGCTGGTTTTGCTCCCTTTCATCAAATAGAAAACTGTATTGTGGCAGATAGAGAACAGTATCCTTTAATACCCACATCCATCTACGGTAATAAAACCATATTGGGTTACGAAAACGTGATGAAAACCATAACTCCCGAAGCTATTATAAACAAAGTTTTAAAACTCTTAAATTAAAAATTTGTTAATAAAGTTTTTTATCTAATCTATATTCATTTCTCACAATTCTTTAATTTTGAACCTCAACAAATAAATGAAGAGCATGCAAGTAACTGGAAAAATTAAATTAATAAACGATACGCAAACATTTGGAGCGAGTGGATTTAGAAAAAGAGAATTGGTATTAACAACTGATGAGCAGTATCCACAGATGTTAATGATTGAATTCGTTCAAGACAAAGTAGATATTTTAGACAACTACAACGTAGGACAAGATGTAACTATTTCTATTAATTTAAGAGGTCGTGAGTGGATTAATCCAGAAGGAGTTGCAAAATATTTTAACTCTATTACAGGATGGAGAATAGAAGCAAACGCACCTGCTGCACAAGGAGGAGAAGCTCCTGCTTCTTTTGAAACAACTTCTATTGCACAAAACGAAGAGCCAGACGACTTACCTTTCTAAAAGAAAAATTGTTTTACAACATACAAACGCTTTCAATATTTTTGAAAGCGTTTTTTAATTTTATTCCATGTATTTATTAGATGAAAACTCGCTTCAATTTCCACACCCACATTTAGCTAACGAAGATGGCTTATTGGCCGTAGGTGGCGATTTATCTACGGAAAGGTTAATTACAGCATACCAACAAGGTGTTTTTCCTTGGTTTTGCGATGGAGAGCCTATTTTATGGTACAGCCCCGCATGGAGAATGGTACTAGATCCTAGACATTACAAACCTTCCAAAAGTTTAAAGCAACTGCTAAAAAAAGAGGTGTTTAACGTTACTTTTAATCAAAATTTTAAAGAAGTAATTTACCATTGCAAATCTATAGATAGGCATGATGGTTTAGGCACTTGGATTACCAACGATATGGAAAATGCTTATCTAAAACTACACAAATTAGGCATTGCTAAATCGGTAGAAGTTTGGTTAAACAATGAGTTGGTAGGCGGTTTATACGGCATAGACCAAGAACATGTATTTTGTGGAGAAAGCATGTTTAGTAAAGTAAGCAATGCTTCTAAAGTTGCTTTTGCTTGGTTAAATAAATATTTGGTTGAAAACAACTACGCATTACTAGACTGCCAAGTACATAACGATCATTTAGAAAGCTTAGGGGCCTATGAAATCCCTAGGCAAGAGTTTCTAACTATTTTACAGAAAAAGAACGCAAAAAACGAATAGCTTTTTTTGTTGCCAATCAAACTCTTATCTTTGAGCCGTTTTCATAAAAAAGGTTTACGCCCTTCACAAAACAAACACATGGATATTAAAAACGCACAATTAGAAGTTGACAATTGGATAAAAGAACACGGTGTTCGTTACTTTAACGAGTTAACCAACATGGCTCAGCTTACCGAAGAAGTAGGAGAAGTAGCCCGAATTATTGCTCGTAGATATGGAGAACAATCCGAAAAAGAAAGTGACAAAAACAAAGATTTAGGAGAAGAATTATCCGATGTTTTATTTGTGCTTTTATGTCTAGCCAATCAAACTGGAGTAGATTTACAAGCGGCTTTTGATGCTAAATTAGATGTAAAAACAAAACGTGATCACGATCGTCATCATAACAATCAAAAATTAAAATAATGGCAAATCCCAAAATCAAAAAAGTAGCAGAAACTCCTCTTTGGAAACTCGCTATTAGATTTATGATTTCTTTTGGAATTATTTTAGCAGTTGTTTTAACCATTGCCGAACTCATCAAAAACGGAAATTTAAATGCTGTTTCAGAAAGTATAAAAAACGGAACTTGGACAACTTTTATCGTAATTCGATTGGCAATTATCACAGGATATGGATTTGCAATGGCTTTTTTAACCAAAAGAAAAGCTAAAAACAGAATATAAATATGGCACATGCAGCTATAGGAACGAAATTCCTAAAACAATACAACGGACCGGTAAACGATTCTTTTCAAATTACAGGCTCTAAAAGTGAAAGTAATCGTTTGTTAATTCTACAAGCTCTTTACCCTAGTATCAACATTAGTAATTTATCTAATTCTGATGACACCAACTTAATGTTAAACGCATTAAAATCATCAGAAAAAGAAATAAATATTGGGCATGCAGGTACCACCATGCGTTTTTTAACAAGCTATTTTGCTGTAAAGCCTAATTCAGAAATTATTTTAACAGGATCGCAAAGAATGCAAGAACGTCCTATTAAAATTTTGGTGGATGCATTACGTACTTTGGGAGCTAATATAGAATACGTTAAGAATGATGGTTTTCCTCCTTTAAAAATTACAGGAACTGCGTTAACAGACCACAAGGTTAAAATTGACGGAAGTGTGAGTAGTCAATACATTTCTTCTTTATTATTAATCGCTCCTACGTTACCACAAGGATTAACCATTGAATTTAAAGGAAAAATTACTTCTATCCCTTACATACAAATGACCTTAAGTTTGTTAAATGATTTAGGAGTAAGCACTTCTTTTGAAGGTCAGTTGATAAAAGTAGCAGCTACTAAGGACATTAAAAATACTGATTTTACGGTAGAATCAGATTGGAGTTCTGCTTCATACTCATATAGTTTTGTAGCATT
Organism: uncultured Flavobacteriaceae bacterium; assembly: GCA_937930675.1. Classification (GTDB taxonomy): domain Bacteria; phylum Bacteroidota; class Bacteroidia; order Flavobacteriales; family Flavobacteriaceae; genus Wenyingzhuangia. The sequence goes on along the minus strand of CALHCC010000011.1, from coordinate 6,150 downwards.
ATCCAACAACGGAAAACTAGATATTTCCTCTTACAAACAAACTAGTTTACAAGGCGATTCTGTATTACAAAATATTTACAAAAAGTTTGGCGTTAGTACTACTTTTAACAAACATACCATTACGCTAAAAAAAATTCAAAATTTTGAATTACCTAAAAGAGTAGAATTCGACTTGGTAAAAGCTCCAGACATTGCACAAACCATTGCGGTTACTGCTTTTGGTTTAGGTGTAGAGTGTCACATGACGGGTTTACACACTTTAAAAATAAAAGAAACCGATCGTATTATTGCTTTGTATAACGAGTTGACAAAGTTAGGTGCTACCATAGAATACACCGATGAAACATTAACCGTAAAAGCTTTTAACGGAACCATAAAGAGTGATGTTCATATTGCTACCTATAACGATCATAGAATGGCCATGGCATTTGCCCCATTATTATTAAAAACAAACATTAATATTGATGATGCTGGAGTAGTTTCTAAATCATACCCTAGTTATTGGGATAATTTTGAAAGATTTCAGTAAAACAAACCCTATACAAACAAAAGGCTCAAAAAATATTTTTTGAGCCTTTTGTTTTATCCATCACCTTTAAACACTCACTTTTTAATAAAATCCGTTCTCTAAATTTTATGGAATTCAAAAAAATCTATTAATATACTTGACAACCCCTATTCCCAGATTGTATATTTGCCATCTTATATAAAAACAACATTTACATGAAGTTATCTGCATTTCACTTTGATTTACCTGAGGAACTGATCGCTCAACACCCTGCTGAATACAGAGATGAGTCTCGTTTAATGGTGTTAAATAGAAAAGAACAAACTATTGAACACAAACAGTTTAAAGATGTTATTGACTATTTTGACGATGGAGATTTAATGATTTTAAACAACACCAAAGTTTTTCCTGCTCGTATGTACGGGAACAAAGAAAAAACAGGTGCCAGAATCGAAGTTTTCTTGTTGCGTGAATTAAATGCGGAGAACCGTTTATGGGATGTTCTAGTAGATCCTGCTCGTAAAATTCGTATCGGAAACAAATTATTTTTTGGAGAAGACGATTCTTTAGTAGCTGAGGTAATTGACAACACTACTTCTAGAGGTCGTACTTTACGATTTTTATACGATGGTTCTTACGAAGAATTTAGACAAAAATTAGAAGATTTAGGAGAAACTCCAATTCCTAAACACATTAATAGAGAGGTTGAACCAGAAGATGCAGAACGTTTTCAAACCATTTATGCTAAAGAAGAAGGTGCAGTAGCAGCTCCTACTGCTGGATTGCATTTTTCTAAACACTTAATGAAGCGTTTAGAGATTAAAGGAATTAATTTTACGGACTTAACTTTACACATTGGTTTAGGTACTTTTAACCCTGTGGAAGTAGAAGATTTATCTAAACACAAAATGGATTCTGAAAAAATGAACGTCTCAGAAGACACTTGTGAAACGGTAAACAAAGCCATTCGTAGCAAACGTAGAGTGTGTGCTGTAGGAACTACAGTAATGAGATCTATAGAATCTACCGTTTCTTCTAGCGGAACTTTAAATCCATATAGCGGTTGGACGAATAAATTTATTTTTCCACCTTATGAATTTAGCATTGCCAACTCCATGATTACCAACTTCCATCCTTCAAAATCTACATTAATGATGCAAGTAGCTGCCTTTGCTGGTTACGATTTTTTAATGCAAGCTTACGAAGAAGCTATTAAAGAAGGATACAAATTTAGCACCTACGGAGATGCCATGTTAATTATATAAGCAAGTCGTTTCTTTTAAATACAAATAAAACCCTGATGTGAAATACTTCAGGGTTTTTCTTTTGCAATAGTTACGTACCTTTGCCAAACAGCATTCTCAAACACACACCATGTCTAAAAAAGATATCAGAGCATTTAGCAAAGAACAATTAAGAGATTTTTTCGTAGAAAACGGAGACAAATCTTTTAGAGGAAATCAGGTATATGAGTGGCTCTGGAGTAAATCTGCTCATACTTTTGATGACATGACCAACCTCTCTAAAAAAACGAGAGATATGTTGGATTTTCATTTTACCATCAATCATATTGAAGTAGACAATATGCAACGTAGTAAAGATGGTACCGTTAAAAATGCGGTAAAACTACACGATGGTATGATTGTAGAATCCGTTTTAATACCTACGGATTCTCGTACAACTGCCTGTGTATCTAGCCAAGTAGGTTGTAGTTTAGACTGTGAGTTTTGTGCAACTTCTCGTTTAAAAAGAATGCGTAATTTAAATGCTGATGAAATTTTTGACCAGGTAGCTGCCATCAATCAAGAAAGTTTAAAAACTCACAAACACAAACTTTCTAATATTGTGTATATGGGAATGGGAGAACCTTTAATGAACTACAACAATGTGATGAAATCTATAGACATGATTACAAGTGACGAAGGCTTGGGAATGTCTCCAAAACGAATTACAGTTTCTACCTCTGGTTTACCCAAAATGATTAAAAAATTAGCGGATGATGAGGTGAAGTTTAACTTAGCCGTTTCTTTACACTCTGCCATAGAAGAAACACGTAATAAAATTATGCCTTTTTCTAAGAACTTTCCGCTGACAGATTTACGAGAATCTTTAGAATACTGGTATGCTAAAACACAAAACAGAGTAACGTACGAATATGTGGTTTGGAGAAATATTAATGACCAACAACAAGATATTAATGCCCTTGTAAAATTTTGCTCTTACATTCCTTGCAAAGTAAATATTATAGAATACAACCCTATTGATGATGGAGAGTACCAACAAGCTAGCAATGCTGCCATAGATAATTATGTTTATACCTTAGAAAAAAATGGGATTGTTGTAAATGTACGTAGATCTAGAGGTAAAGATATTGATGCTGCTTGTGGGCAATTAGCTAATAAGAGTTAATTTTGATTACAAGTAAATAAAAAGAGATGCTTATTGGCATCTCTTTTTATTTAAATTCTATTCTCTATATTTCTAATTACCTACCACCGTCTAATTCATCTTGCCAGGTATTTAATTCTTCCCATTTTCCTTCAAACGCTAACAACGCTTGTTTTGGCCATGTGGTTGGTTTGTGTATGGCAAATCTAGGCCCTCCGGCATCTAAAATTTCTTGACATTTCTCTACAGAAGTTTCTGATAGTTGGTACCATGTTTTAATTCCTGCATTGTTAAACAACTCTGCTATTTTAGGACCAACTCCTTCTACAACCGTTAAATTGTCAGCAATTATTTTTTTACCTAAAAATTGCTTTGCCAAAACACCATCAAAAACTAAAGAGGGTTCTACTTTCTCTATAGTAGTTGCATTTAAAATTTCGGAGGCGGCTTTTGCTCCTGCCTCAAACTTATTTTTATTAGAAATCAGTTCCTTATTATTCGCAATACAATCACTAAGGTCTGTATCTAATTGCTTGTTAGCAGAAAGTGCTTTCTCAAGCTCTGCCTGCAATCTTTCATTTTCTGTTAAAAGCTCTTTGTTTTTTGTTTTCTCATCATCACATTTACAGGTTAAATGTCTAAGTAACCATCCTAAAATTGCTCCAATAATAGCGGTTAAAAAAGGAATAAGGTAACACCACATAATTTTTTATTTTTTAATTGTTTTTATTCTAATATAATTTCTACACGTCTGTTTGTTGCTCTACCTTCTTCGGTATCATTGCTAGCAATAGGCCTATTAGGTCCTTCACTACTCGTTTTTATCTGTTCCGGATTAATTCCGATAATTACTAAGTATTCTTTTACAAAATTGGCTCTTTCCAAACCTAACTGTGTGTTCTTAGCTGCACTTCCTATCGTATCAGAATGTCCTATAACATCTAACACAGCATTATGATTGTGATCTATATAGGTTACTATTTCTTGTATTTTAAGACGTTCTTCATCAGAAAAGGTTAATTTTTTAGATCCAAAATCAAAATGTAGTAATAACGGATCTGCAACAATATGGTCATGAATTTCTTCTAATTTGTGTTTACGCTCATTGAGTTCATCATCACTTAATTGATACAAGTGAAAAGAAACTGCTCCGTTATAAACCGATTGTTCATCGGCAACCATTTCATTTGTTACTTGTGAGTTTAAATTTATATTATCAGAGTCAACCCCATGTTTAATAAAGTAATTTTTAACCGCATTAGCTCTTGCAATTCCAAGATTTGGAAAAGCGGTTGTATTTGTTTCATCAATCGTATATAAACCTGTAATATCTAAACGATTTAAATTATTTTTAGATAAATAATCTTTTAATACAGTAATACCTGTGTCTATTTTTTCGGAAACAGGTACAATAATCTGATCTTTATCTTGGTAAAAATTAAAATTATCCTGAGATAAGTAGTTGAAATTTGCATCTGCTATTTTAAACGGATAAGATGTTGTCAAAGGCTCAACTACTGTCGCCGCTTCTTGTTCTGTAGGTGTTTTAGAACCGGAGCAACTGCAACAGCCTATGTACCAAGTTAGTAAAGAACCTACAATTCCAGTAAGTAAAATACCTAAAATGTAAAGTGTTTTTTTCATAGTTTTTAGTATCAATTTATTAGCGAATTAAGATAGTTTAAAAACTACTATAAGTCAAGAAATATTTACAATTCATAGTATTCAGATTATTTTAGATATCAAAAAAGCTGAAAATTAGTCCTCTGCATTTTTATCCTTAACAACTCAAATAATAAAATAACGCTACTTTACCATAAATTATTTATAAGCTATCCTAATAAGACTACATCAACATCCTATACCTCAACACTTACCATTATTTTAACTATATTAGCAACCGATAAGCTTTAGGGGTGTTTCCTATTGACTATTGATTATTTGCAATTGACTATTTAGACAATACACAATAAACAACATTCAATTAAGAGACTGAGAATTACCCTTTGAACCTGAATAAGTTAGTACTTACGTAGGAAAAAGCGAGGTCGCAGACCTCATCTTTTTATGACAGTAGTTACGCAATCAAAGCGTATTTACAATCAAATTCAAGTAAGACTAAGACTACCTTACTAAGTTTATCAACAAAAATTTTAACCTATTGAATCGTTCAATAATTAAATGCAATGCTGATGACCATTAACGTAAACAATCAATCTAAAGAAATTTCAGAAAATAGTTCTGTATCTCAATTGTTACAACAATTAAATCAGCCCGAAAATGGAATAGCGGTTGCCATCAATCAACAAATAATCACCAAAAATAACTGGGAAACCCAAGAAGTTTTAAACGGTGATGATATATTGATTATACAAGCAACACAAGGAGGGTAATCAATGAACAATTACGAATTAAGAAATTAACAATTAAACGTAGCTCCGATAAGTCTTTATACTTTTTACTTGCTACTTAATACTTTCAAAAAGATGAAAAACAAAGACACTGCACCAAAGGAAGGGCAAATTACAAGAAAGCCATTTCCTAACTCAAAAAAGATTTATGTACAAGGTAAAATCCATCCACAAATTAATGTGGCAATGCGAGAAATTAGCTTAAGCGATACCAAAGACTCTATGACAGGTAAATTAACCCCTAACGAACCTGTTACTGTGTACGATACTTCTGGACCTTATACAGATCCTAACAAAGAAATCAACGTACACAACGGTATCGAAAGAATTAGAGAGCAGTGGATTTTAGACCGTGGAGATGTAGATGAGTTAGACTCTTTTTCTTCTGAATACTGCAACGAGCGTTTAAACGATAAAAGTTTAGACCACATGCGTTTTGATTTAAAACACAAACCAAAACGTGCTAAAAAGGGACAAAACGTTACCCAGTTACACTACGCTAAAAAAGGAATTATTACTCCAGAAATGGAATACATTGCCATTCGTGAAAATCAGCGTATTGATGAAATGACAGAAATTAGAAAGCAACATCCAGGAGAACATTTTGGAGCTTCTATTCCTGCAAAAATCACCCCTGAATTTGTGCGTGAAGAAGTAGCTAGAGGTCGTGCAGTAATACCCTCTAACATCAATCACCCAGAAGCAGAACCTATGATTTTAGGTAGAAACTTCTTAGTAAAAATAAACGCAAACATTGGGAACTCTGCTACTACATCATCTATAGAAGAAGAAGTAGAAAAAGCAGTATGGGCTTGTCGTTGGGGAGCAGATAACATTATGGAT
>CALHCC010000010.1 GCA_937930675.1 uncultured Flavobacteriaceae bacterium | reverse complement strand
TGTACCAAACCTGGTCTTCCATCTGCATTTTCGGGTAAATTTTTAAAATGATGTAACAATGCATTTACCATCGTTCCATCCGTATTACCATGTCCTGGATGTACCACCATTCCGGCTGGTTTATTAATCACAATTACTTCCTCATCCTCATACACAATATTCAATGGAATGTCTTCTGGCAACAATTCTGTTTCTTTAGGAGCAAATTCAAAAACCACTTTTACCTCATCTCCTGGTTTTACTTTATGGTTGGCTTTTACTACCTCTCCATTTACCAAAACACTTCCATCCTTAACCGCTTGTTGTACTTTATTACGAGTTACATTCATAATAAAATTCATTAAAAACTTATCAACTCTTAAAGGTTGTTGCCCTTGTTCTGCTGTAAAGTTATAATGCTCGTAATGCTCTTTAACCTCTGGTCCTATTCCCTCCATAAATTATTTTAATTGTCCATTACCTATTACAATATCTATCACAGACATTTTAGGAATCATGGCTCCTTCTTTTAATTCTTCTCCCTTAAATTTTAAACCTCTAACTACGGTTCCTATATCCTCTATCTCTTCGTACACTCCAATTTCAAAACCACTATTAATAATCAATTGTTTTATCTCTTTCTTCGTTCTTCCGTAAAAAGGAGGAATAGGAGCGTTGGCATATCCATTAGGGTTAATCGTTACGTATATTTTTCTTTTTTCTTTTACAATTTGCCCTGCCTCTGGCTGTTGTTCTAACACCGCCTCTTTAGGTACTTTAGGATTGTAACTTCCTGTTTCTAAAACCTGATATGTTAGTTGTAAGTCTTCCAATACAATTTTTACCTCATCTAAAGACAAGGCTCTTAAATTAGGTACTTCTATTTTTTGATCTTGATTTGTGTAAGATTGTAAAAACTTTACCACTCCTACCACTAGCAAAACACTTATAAACAAAGCGATAGATAAGCTAATTAAAAAAGATTTACTTTTTAAAAACTTTAAAAATTTCATTGAAAACTATTTTTAGCAAAGATATAAAACCTAGATGCATCGTTTTGAATTAATATTTAATATTTTTAGGCTTAAAATTATCGTATTTATGAAATCAAATGTTGCCATTGTCATGGGAGGGTATTCTAGTGAATTCCAAATATCAATGATTAGCGGAAATGTCGTTTTTAATCATATCGACACAACGCTATACACTCCTTACAAAGTAATCATTACCAAGAAGGCATGGTATGTAGAAACAGAAGACAATACCAAGGTAACTATTGATAAAAACGATTTTTCTGTAACGCTAAATCAACAAAAAATTACATTTGACTGTGTGTTTAATGTCATTCACGGAACTCCAGGAGAGGATGGTAAATTACTAGGTTATTTAGAAATGCTTAACATTCCACACACCTCTGCTCCTAGCTACCAAATGGGATTAACTTTTAACAAAAGAGATTGTTTAAGTGTGTTAAAAAAACATGGAATTCATACAGCCAAATCACTCTATTTTAACCAAGGAGAAACTATCGATACAGAATATGTAGTACAACAATTAGGATTGCCTTGTTTTGTAAAACCTAACAATGCGGGTTCTAGCTTTGGAATTTCCAAAGTAAATCATATCGATCAATTTAAAGAAGCACTAGAGAAAGCTTTTAAAGAAGATACTGAAATTTTAATAGAGTCTTTTTTAGAAGGAACCGAAGTTTCTATAGGAGTCTTAAATTATCAAGGAGAAACCATTACGCTTCCTGCGACTGAAATTGTGTCTGACAACGATTTTTTTGATTACGAAGCCAAATACCAAGGAAAATCTACCGAAATAACCCCTGCCAGAATCTCTGAAACACAATTGAATAATTTAAATTCCGAAGCTTTAAAGGCTTACAAAGCATTAAACATGAGTGGTTTTTCTAGATCCGAATTTATTTTTATTGGAGACATTCCTTATTTTTTAGAAATGAATACTGTACCTGGTATGACGACCGAAAGTCTTTTACCGCAACAGGCCAAAGCCCATGGAATTCCTTTAAAAAAATTATTGTCCAATGCAATTGAAATGGCTGTAAAAAAAAATTAACTTTACTCGTATGAAAAAAGCTGTTTTTCCGGGTTCTTTTGATCCGATTACCTTAGGACATGTAGATGTTATTAATAGAGCAATCTCTCTTTTTGATGAACTTGTGATTGCTATAGGAATTAACAATAGCAAAAAATACAAGTTTTCTTTAGAAAAAAGGGTAGCCTTTATTAAAGAAACCTTTAAACATGTACCTAATTTAACAGTAGAAACATACACGGGTTTAACTACCGAGTTTTGTAAAGGTATTCATGCCGATTTTATTTTAAGAGGACTGAGAAACCCTGCCGATTTTGAGTTTGAAAAAGCCATTGCAATTACCAATCGTAAATTAACGGGAATAGATACCGTGTTTTTATTAACCAGTGCAGATACTTCTTTTATTAGCTCTAGTATTGTTAGAGACATTTTAAAACACCACGGAGACGTAAGTAAATTCGCTCCTAAAGCTGTAGTAGAAGGTGTTTAATATAAAGGCAAAAAAAATAGCTTAAATTAAGCTATTGTATATTTTTTTCTAGAAAGTTTCTTTTTAGGAGTAAAAATTTTATCTATCCTTTTTTTCTTTAGAAACACGTGCTTTACTTCTTTAGCATCTACTTTATTTAATTCTTGAATAGAATTTTCAATAGCAGGAATGTTATCTATGGTATCTTTTAACAAATCAATTCCAGGATCGTTTGCTTTTGCTACTAATGAACATAGTATGGCAAAACCTAAAATTATATTTTTTAAAAATTTGTTCATGTTTTCTATTAAAATAACACGGCAAATATAGCATCTCTATTTTGTTGCAACTGCTCTTAAAAAGTTAACTTAATGTTACCAAATTGTGAAGTGGAATTTTACGTTTTTCACAAACCATAATTCCCATTAGAAACATTTACGGTCCAATCATCCCAATACCTAAAAAAACATTTTTTGGGACTGTTTTTTCACCTTCCTATTCATCACTTTTATTAAAACACCTCAACATTTAAAAGGTTTGGATTAAAAACGGATGTTCCGTTGACACCTTTTTACAAAGCCTTAAAAAAACTGTCCGAAATTAAAAAATCAGCGTTCCCAAAGCTAACTTTAAGTATTCGCTATTTAAAAAAATCATCATGTCTACAACAGAAAATTTAAAACACCACCTTGTTTCAAAATACATGGAACATATTTTAGAAAATGGTACAGCCCCAACATCTATTTACAGCTTTGCAAAAGCACTGGAAATTGAAGAAAAAGATGTTTATCAGTACTACAATTCTTTTGATAGCATTGCTCAAGATGTATACGTTACTTTCTTAAACGAAACCTTAAAATTAATTGTAGCGGATGAAAGCTACGAAGAATTAGATGCTAGAAACAAATTACTTGTTTTTTATTATACGTTTTTTGAATTATTAACAGCCAACAGAAGCTACGTAGTAGTTACACTAAAAGACAACAAAAATATTTTAGAGAAAATAAAGCTGCTACATCCTTTAAAAATAAAATTTAGTGAATTTGTAGAAACACTAGACATTGAAACACTCGATTTAAAGAAAGAAGAATTCAATAAAATTAGTGAGAAAGCTTTAAAAGAACTTTGTTGGAAACAACTTTTATTCACCCTTAAATTTTGGTTAGACGATACTTCTAGTGCTTTTGAAAAAACAGATCTATTCATAGAAAAATCTGTAAACGCAAGTTTTGATTTAATGGACCTTACTCCTGTAAAAAGTATTATTGATTTTGGAAAATTCTTTTTTAAAGAAAAAATTAAACCCAATCTATAAAGCTTATGAAAACATTAGACAGCATACCTACTGGTAAAATACAACGGGCTTCTAAATTAATTAGTACAGGAGCTAAGGTGGGTATCAATTACATTAAATACAATGTAGAAAAAACGGTAGGTGATGCTACTACGGCCAAACAAAATTTAGACCAAGCAAATGCTAGTGATATTTACGATAGTTTAAAAAATTTAAAAGGAAGTGCTTTAAAAGTAGCTCAAATGCTTAGCATGGAAAAAAGCATGTTGCCCAAAGCCTATGTAGAAAAATTTTCTTTATCACAGTTTTCGGTTCCACCGCTTTCATCTGCTTTGGTGTTAAAAACATTTAAAAAATACTTTGGAAAAACTCCCAATCAAATTTACGATACGTTTAACCTAAACTCTGTAAATGCAGCCAGTATAGGTCAAGTACACAAGGCTACTTTAAACCAGCAAAATTTAGCCGTTAAAATACAGTACCCTGGAGTGGCACAAAGCATTAGTTCTGATTTGGCATTGGTAAAACCTATTGCCATTAAAATGTTTAACATTAAAGGAAAAGGTTCTGACAAATATTTTAAAGAAGTAGAAGACAAATTAATTGAAGAAACCGACTATACGTTAGAGGTTGCTCAGAGTATCGAAATTTCTGAAGCCTGCAAAAACATTCCTCATTTAAAGTTTCCTAAATACTATCCGGAATTGTCTACCGACAGAATTATTACCATGGATTGGATGACCGGAGATCATTTATCTGAATTTGATATTGAAAATGCTACTGAAGAAACTCGAACTAAAATAGGTCAAGCTTTTTGGGATTTT
>CALHCC010000009.1 GCA_937930675.1 uncultured Flavobacteriaceae bacterium | reverse complement strand
GAACAAGTACTACTCCAAAAAATAACTACATATTTTTCGTGTTCTTTTAACTTGTGCAAGCTATTTGTCTCCGATATTTTAATATCTGGAGCAACAGCCCCCAATAAGGTTTTAGATTGTTGAGTTGCTTTTTGCAACATTTCTGTATCTTGTATTGCTTCTGGTAGTTTTTTATAGATATCTAAAGCATCATAAGTAACATCTTTTAACTCTTTAACTATTAGTTTTTTTATTAAAAAACGCAATACACTTTCTTTTAATGCTAAAGTTGTTGTTTTGGCTAATACAGTATCTATAGCCCCTATTAGCAATGTATTTTGAGTCGCTACATCTTTATGTTGATGTAAATAAAACACATAATCGCTTATTTTCTTTTTTAAGAACGTAGAATTTAACAACGCTTTTTCATTAAAGTCTATCGCATCAAAAAAATGTTCTTTGATACTTTTTATATAGTTACCAGGTAATGTGTAAGGCAAAGGAGCATTAAATCTTTTAGAGGCTTTTATAAAATGAATACAATAATCGTTTTTAGCCAAGTCTTCGTAATATGACTGAGCTCCGTCTATTTTAGTTTGAACTTCTTTGTACTTAGCAACCTCTGCACTTGGTTTTTTAAAAAACGCTAATTGAATAGAATCTAATTTTTGCTGCAAACCAGCAATGTTGTAATTATAGGCTTGCAATAATTGATTTTCTCTAGAAGCTAAATAGGCTACAGACGTTTGCCCTTTTTTACTATCCACTTCAAAATCTATTGATTCTTTGTTATAAATAAAATCTACATACCCCGTAGGTATATTTTGATACAAAGCTCTGTAATATCCTTGTTGTAAACTATCCATTTCAAAAACAAAAGCATTGTCTTTAATGGCTACATACTTTAAATATTTAGATTCTCCGTTTACCAATTGATACAAAGCTACATTTCTGATATTAGAAATAGAATCTTTAAACACACCTTTTACTTTGTGTTGAGCTTGTAATAAATTAACTGCAAGTACTAATAAGCTTAAATATTTCATAGTTTCTGTAAATCAAATAATGTTCCAAAAAAATTACTCTTCAAAATAACGTACAATGGCCTCTTTCATTAGCAAAGTTTGTTCTCCTGGCTTTAGGTTAGGCAAACTTTCTAAGGCTTTATAGTGTGGCCATCCGTCATCATCAAAAAAATCAAATTCATAGTATCCATAAGGTTCTAACAACCTACAAATAGCAATGTGCATCAAATTTAATTTTTCATCTTTTTTAAAGACTTTATAACCCTGCCCCAATTCTTGTACTCCGATTAAATATAAAATAGCATCAACATCTAAAGTATCTCCATCTGCAAATTTGTTAGACAAATCTTTTACAATTTTATTCCAACTTAATTTTAACTGCTCATCGTTAACCATACTTATTTTTTTAACAAAAATACTATTTCAAAAAGCTTATAAACCAAAAATGATAAAAATGTATCTTTGAACCTAAAATTAAATTCATGGAAATTATTGATATTATTTTAGGAGTTGCCTTATTATATGGTTTGGTAAAGGGAATTATGAAAGGTTTACTAGCCGAAGTAGCTTCTTTAATAGCATTACTTGCGGGTATTTATGGAGCCATGCATTTTTCTTATTACGCAAAAGACTTATTAATAAAATACATAGATTGGGATCCTAAATACATTTCTTTAGCCGCTTTTGCCATTACTTTTTTAGTGATTGTGATTTGTATTTCTTTATCCGGAAAATTACTAACCAAACTTGCTTCTTTTATTGCTTTAGGGTTTTTAAATAAAATTTTGGGGGCTTTATTTGGGGTCATCAAAGTGGGGCTTATTTTAAGTGTACTCGTAGGATGGGTAGAACGTGTAAACGGTGTACTTCCTTTTATAAGCAAAGAACAAAAGGAGAATTCTATTTTATTTACACCTGTTAAAAACTTAGCTCCTGCTATTTTTCCAACATTGTTAGATAAAATAGATACGACTACCAAAAAAGATTCAGAAAATGACACAAAAAACGTTTAGTATTTTAGGTTGCGGTTGGTTAGGTTTGCCACTAGCTAAAGCCTTTGTAGAAAATAATTTTATTGTAAAAGGAAGTACCACGAGTGTTTCTAAATGCGAACAGCTTTTAGAAGCAGGTATACAACCATATGTATTGTCTATTGATGATGCCATAGATGGCAATATTTCTCACTTTTTGGCTTCGGATACCTTATTAATAAATGTGCCGTTTAGACAACAAAAACCTTTTTTTAAAACCTATGAAACACTGGTTAAAAAAATAGAAGCCTCTACGGTTAAACAAGTAATTTTTATAAGTTCTACCTCTGTTTATAAAGATACAAATGGAACGGTTACAGAAGCTATGGACATTGCTGTAAACCCTGCTAAAAAAGAATTGTTAGCGTTTGAAAACTTGTTTTTAAACAACCCTAATTTTAAAACAACCATTATTCGTTTTGCAGGTTTAATAGGTGGTACCAGAAATCCTGGAAACTTTTTTAAAGAAGATAGAGTTGTACAAAATGCCTTGGCTCCTGTGAATTTAATTCATTTAGAAGATTGTATTGGAATTATTAAAGCCATCATCAAGCATCAAAAATGGAATACCGTTTACAATGCTGCTGCAAGTACACATCCAACAAAGGCGGAATACTACAAAAAAGCAACAGAGCAAATGGGTAAAAAACCTGCTACATTTGTAGCGGAGTTAAGTACCTTTAAAACCATCTCCAATCAAAAATTAATAGATGATTTAAATTATACTTTTCAATACCCCGATTTACTAAAAGGATTAGAGGTCTTTAAAAATTAATGTATAACATCATTTAAAACGCTATCTAAGTCTGGATATTTAAAAACAAACCCTGTTTGTTTAATTTTAGCATTATCTACGGCACTACCTTCTAATAAAATAGTGGCCATTTCTCCAAACAATAATTTAAACACAAAACTTGGAACATTTGGCATAAACAGAGGAACCTTTAACAATGCTGCTATTTTCTTAGTGATTTTTTCGTTGGTGTCATTTGCTGCCACTGCATTGTAAACACCTACAATATTGTTCTCTACAACATGAATGTACAGGTTACACAAATCTTTTATATGAATGTAAGACAAAATTTGTTTTCCAGAACCTATAGGAGAACCTATCCCCATTTTTATAGGAGTCATCATTTTTTGTAAGGCCGAATTTTTAGCTGCAAAAACAACTCCTGTACGCAAACATGTGGTGTTTACACCTATGCTATCAAATTGTAAAACTGCATTTTCCCACGCGTTACATACTTTAGCTAAAAAATCGTTTCCGTAATGGTCTGTCTCCTTATACACGTTATCTGTGGTTTGTAAACCGTAGCTATCCGATCCTGAAGCAGAAACAATTCCTTTTACGTTATGAGAATTTTCTTTTAAGGTTTTAAACAACAACTCAGTGCTTTTTACACGACTGTTTATTATGATTTTCTTCTGAGCATCCGACCATCTTTTTGCTGCAATACTCGCTCCCACTAAATGAATAATATAATCTGCTGTACACACCAAATTTGTATCAATCAATTTTTTATCCACATCCCATTGAGAGTAGGTAATACCAGCCACTTTACGCTGTCTCTTAGACCTAGACAATACAATTATTTGATGCCCCTTAGACAGCAATTCCTTTTGTAAATAAGACCCTATAAGGCCTGTACCTCCAGTAATTAAAATAGTCATTTGGTATGTGTTTTAACAATTAAAATTACTTAAAATTCTGTTGCTTTTAATACTACTACTCCCAATTGTTATTATTTAAAATAATTATATTTGAATCCTAATTAAAATTTAAAATAATGGATGTAAACAACGTAATTGAAACAATTACAAGTAAAGGTTCTGAATACCTAACACTTTACGGTTTAAAATTAGTATCTGCCATTGCCGTTTGGATTATTGGTGGATTTATTATCGGTGGTCTAAACAAAGGGTTTGCCAAAATGTTAGACAAAAGAAATACAGACGATTCTTTAAAACCTTTTTTAAAGAGTTTAGTAGGTTCTTTATTAAAAGTAGTATTGGTAATTACGGTACTTTCTACTTTAGGAATAGAAATGACTTCTTTTATTGCCATTTTAGGAGCTGCTGGTTTGGCAGTAGGTATGGCTTTATCAGGTACATTACAAAACTTTGCAGGTGGGGTTATGATTTTAATTTTTAAACCTTTTAGAGTTGGAGATGTTATTGAAGCACAAGGATACACTGGATCTGTTAAAGAAATTCAAATTTTTAACACCATTTTAAAAACCCCAGACAATAAAACCATTATTATTCCTAACGGAGGATTGTCTAACTCTTCTATGGTAAACTATTCTACAGAACCTAAGCGTAGAGTAGATTTTACGTTTGGTATTGGATATGGTGACAGTATTGAACAAGCAAAAACTTTATTATTAGAAATTTTAAAGGCAGATGAGAGAATTATTAACGATCCTGCTGAACCTTTTGTAGAGGTTTCTGCATTGGCAGATAGTTCTGTAAATTTTGCTGTTAGGGCATGGGTAAACGCTGCAGATTACTGGGGAGTTTACTTTGCAACAAACGCTAAAGTATATAACGAATTTAACAAAGCAGGAATTAACATTCCTTATCCACAAATGGATGTTCATGTACACAAAACAGAGGCATAAACACTTTGTATTTAACACAAAAAACCACTCTTTGCAAGAGTGGTTTTTTTATAATATAAAATTTCTAAAAGCTAATCTATCGTAACATGTCCCCAGTTTTCACCTGTTTTAATTCTATGAATTTGCATGTCGGAAACACCAAACTGTTTTGCTATCATTTTTAAACGCGTTTTACTTTTGGTACTTGCTAACTTTCTTTTAATTATTTTTACTTTCCCTTCATCTAACTTATAGTTTACTTTTTTGTTTTTAACAGCTTCTATAAATACAGGGTTTTTAAATTGATGCAACTCTTTTTCTCTTTTAGTAGTCCATTTTAAATTATCAATGTGATTATTTAGTTTATCATAATCCAAATGAATTACAAAAATATCGTCTTCTTTTTGTTCTAAAAAATGTTGTGCTACTAACCTGTGAATGTATCTGTTGGTTTGTTTTCCTGTTTTTTGTTTTACGGTAAACATAGAATACCCTGTGCTGTTATCAAACTTAGTAACTAATCTTTCTTCTCCTTTAGAAAAATTAATCAATCTTCCGTAATTAGATATTTTAAACTTTTGTGTATCTGCTATTTTTTCATCAAACTTAACTACTTTCCATTCCTCATTTCTATATCCGTGTATCATAATTGCTAAAACTTAAAATGTTAATCCATCAGTCGCTTATAAACTTTTTAGTTTACAAGTTTTTAAATCTTAATCATAGCTAACACAACTAAAAAACACTTAAACTATATTAATATTTGTGTTTTATCAAAGGTAGTAAAAACGATTTAAAGTTGTTTTATAGCAGTTTCAGACAACCAACCTACTTGGCCATCAGCAATTTTAATTTTATGCCAATCCCCTACTTTATCTAGTATTTTAACCTTGGTTCCTTCGTGCAACTTAAAGGTGTCTAAAGCACTTTTTCTGGGTGCATTCTTTACCTCTACCTCATCTTTAAACACAATTGCATGTACTGTATTTTTAACGTGATGGTATTGTTGAACCGTAACGGCTAACGTTAATAAACTACTAACGCTAATTACAATAGCCAAGGTAAAATAGATTTTTTTAACCCCTGGCTGTACGCTAAAAAAGAAAAGCATCCAAATAAGCCCGCTTATTAAAAATAAGGTTACTGCTATTTTAGCCCAAGCATTGTAAGAAAATAATGACAAAACTGTATCGTTTATTTTCTCAAAATTAGATTTTGGAACCTCTTTAATACTATCAATAATACTACGGTTTGCAAAGGCTAAATTTACTTGTACATCTTGATAAGATGGATTTAACAATAAGGCTTTTTCATAATAATAAATAGCCTCTGCCATCTGATTGGTCTTATAATATGCATTTCCTAAATTGTAATACAGTTCTACAGATTCTAAGCCTTGTTCTACTATATTTTTGTACAATTCTATAGCACTACTATAAGCTTCTTTTTGATATTGGCTATTTGCTTCTTGAAACTGATCTTGTGGATTTTGAGCACTCACAAAACCAACAAACATCCATAAAAATGTAAACATCAAATTCTTCATCTTGTTTGTTTTATAAGTTTTTATCTATTTGAGTAATGGCTTGCTTTGCCTTGTCAAAATCTTCTGCCATTTTAGCTTCGGAAGAAGGTGCATACCTCGCAAATTCACAAGCACTAAATATTTCTATAAACTGATTGATTAACTCGTTAGAAGCTCCTTTAGTTCCTAATATCTCTGCTATTTTTTCTTTGCTAATATCCGTAGTTTCTACAGCCAATTTTGCTTTTAAATAGTTATGCAATGCTTTTTCTAAAGAACTATAAAAGGTCTCTTTGTTTCCTAATTCTTTTTTAGCACTTGCTAGGTACTTTTTAGCCAATTTATCTGCTTTTTTAAACTTAGTTCTACTTACATTTTTACTTAATTCTCTTTGCTTTTTAGACGCAAAAATTCCTAGAGGTAAAACAATAAAAGGCATTAGTAACAATACATAAAACAGTGTAGATTTGTAAAAGTCTTTTTTAGCTACCGACACCAACGCTGTATTGCTTTGTATGTATCTAAAATTGTCATTGGCTTTTCCTACTGTTTGCTTAATATTTGTATTGGTAAAATCTGTAGAAGCAGAGGTTACTAACTCCTTTCCTTCTGTAACATCTAACACAATATCATCAGAAGTAAGTGTGTGGTATTTTTTGTCTTTAGGGTTAAAATAAGAAAATGACGTAGCAGGTATTTTAAACTTTCCTTTATACTGAGGAACTATCGTATAGGCATTTTCTATACTACCTCTTAAACCTGATGAAGTTACCGTTACTTTTTCTTTTCTCTCAGGATCGTAAACCTCTAACTCCTTAGGAGTTTTAATATTTGGTAATTCAAATAATTTTAAATTCCCTTTTCCTGCTATTTTTACTTTTACTTGTGCAGATTCGTTGGCTTTAAAAACCGATCTACTGGTGTCTACAGAATATTGATAATTCCCTACGGCTCCAGAAAAATCTAATGGTTTTCCTTCTAAAGGTAAAGGTTTTACTTTAATACTTCTTTGGGTAGATGTTAGTTTTTGATTTACGTTACGTGTAATCATATTTCCCCAAAAATCTCCTCTACCTGTAGGAACTCCCACCGTTAAATCGGCAGACATGGCATTTACAGATAAGTTTCCTGATCGCTGTGGTATTAACAATACTTTGTGTAAAACCGCATACTGCCAAGGTTCTCCTTTATATGTTCCTTCTTTAAATTGAGGTTTTTCGTTTTTTAAGGTCTGACTCCAAAATCCTTCGTAATTAGGGGGTGTGTCTACATTAAATCCATTAATCCCCATTTGATTTAAGTACAATCGATACTCTACATAAATAGGTTCTCCTACATAAGGAGTTTCGTTAGAAACCGTGACCAACATTTTTACATTTTGGCTTGCAATGTAATTAGGATCGTTAGGATCTTTTGGCAAATCCACAGGGTCTACTACCTTAATACTAATTTTATTAGAACTAATTTTTTTTCCTTTATACTCGATGGTAGCTGCAGGTAAGGTAAAGGTTCCTTTTCTTTTAGGTTCTAAAATATAAGTATAGGTTTTGCTAAAGTCGCTCTCTGCCTTTCCATTAATAATTCTATACGAATTACTCACCGATTGGCTAGGTCCACCTACCACTTTAAAGTTCTTAAAATCTGGCAACTTAAAATCGTCTGCTTCTTGATTGTTAATTTTGTATTCTAAACGCAAACGTTGGTTTTCTGCCAATGTTTTTTTACTAACTCTTGCCGTTAAACTTACTTCTTGAGCAAACCCTAAGGTTGTTACTAATAAAGTAAAGAGTACTAAGTACTGAGTACTAAGCAAAAAATTCTTGGTACTGTGTACTTTGTACTGAATCCTTTGTACTAAATACTGTAAACTACCAGTCTTTTTCATTCTTATTTGTTTTTACTTTTACTTGTTGAGCATTTACTTTTTTCTGCGTTTTTTGCTCTTCATTACTCATAGATTCTAACAGTTGTTGCATTTGTTGAGGAGATAACTTAGACTCTCTAGGGCTTGCTGGTTGTTCTTTTTCTTCCCCTTTTTGATTGTCTTTTTGGTCAGAATTCTGATCTTTTTCATCACCCTTCTCTTTATCATCCTTATGATCCCCGTTTTTATCTTTGTCTTTTTCTCCGTCTTTGTTTTTTTGATCCTTATCTCCGTCCTTGTTTTTATCAGAATCTTTTTGATCTTTATTGTCTTTATTGTCTTTATTGTCTTTATTCTGGTCTTTCTGATCCTTATTTTTGTCGTCTTTGTTATCCTTCTTGTCTTTATTTTGCTGATCTTGCTTTTGTTTTTCTTGTTTAGCAGCTATAAATTTTTGACGTAAAATATCATCTTTCGGGTTTTTTAACAATGCTTGTTTGTATGCATTTAATGCTTTTTCTAAGTCTTTTTGTTTTTTAAAAGCGTCTCCTATCAATTCTTGAGTTTTGGCTTTTTCTACCTTTGTTTTAGCTAATTTATTTGCCAATTGATATTGTTCTACAGCTTCTTTATACTTTTTTTGATTAAAATAAGCATTTCCTAAATTGTAAGCTCCTTTGTAATACGTACCATCTTCTGCCAAACTTTTTTGATACGCAATGGCAGCATCGGCATACTTGTTTTTTTGATAAGCTTTATTCCCTGCTCTTAATTGCTTTTTAGATTCGTATAATTTTTCTTTTGGTAAATCTTGTCCCCAAGAAACAAGTGTCATCAATACCAAAAACAAGGTTGATAATTGTTTCATTTTACGCTTCATTTTCATTAAACAAATTCACACTTTTCACCCATTTGGTTTTTTTCTCAAATACAAATACATCTAAAACCAACCATAAAATTCCCAAACCTATAAACCATTGAAATTGGCTTTTGTAATCGGAAAATTGTTTGGTTTCAAATTCTGTTTTCTTCGCTTTAGACAATACCTCTACTATTTTATTTACAGAAGTTGCCGTTCTATTTCCATCTACATAAAATCCGTTAGCACTTGCAGCAACTTCTTGCAATACTTGCACATGTCTTTGCGTAATTACTACTTCTCCGTTTTTATCTTTCTTTAAGCCTTTTTTATAGCCATTAATCATATCTGGAATTACCCCTCCTTTTTCGGTTCCAATTCCAATGGTAATCACTTTAATTCCTTCTTTGGCTAATTCTTTTGCTTTGTCTATGGTATTTTCTTCATGGTCTTCTCCGTCAGACAAAATCACTAAGTATTTGTTAGTCTGCTCGTCGTTATTATAGTAATTAATGGCTGAATTCAAAGCTTCGTTAATCGCAGTTCCTTGACTAGATACCATGTCTGGAGCCGCATTCTTCAAAAATAACTTTGCTGCCGCATGATCGGTAGTAATGGGCAGTAACGGATACGAATTTCCTGCATAAATAATAATTCCGATACGGTCACTCCCTAACTGATCGATGGTTTTTAAAATAATTTGCTTGGCTTTTTCTAATCGATTAGGAGCAATGTCTTCTGACAACATACTTTTAGAAACATCCAACGCAAACACAATGTCTACTCCTTCTCTTTTAACGGTTTCTAACTTGGTTCCTATTTTAGGGTTTACCAAAGCAATCACTAAACTAAGAATGGCTAAAGTCAAAAAAACATATTTAATCGTGGTTTTGTACACCGAGTAATCTGGGGCTAATTTTTGTAACAATCCAGCCGATGCAAACGCTTTTTGTGTACGTTTTTGCCACCAAAACTTATAAAGCAAAATCATCAATAATATGGGAATGATGACAAGTGCATAAAAATATATAGGTTCTTCTAATCTTTGCATTTTATCTTTTAATTTTTTAAAGTTTTAAAGATCGTCGTTTAACATTGTCTTTTAAACTGGAATGAGTTAAAACAGAAAACTTATTTTGTTTTAAGAGATTAATCCTCTAACTCTGTTCTAAATACTGTTTTTCGTTCCTCAAAACCACTCGAACGGACATCACTTATGCCTTTTTAAATAAAACTTTTAAACAGTGTGTTTTTTAACAAATATTCTAACAACAGCAATACCAAAGCAGCAATCACCAAACTTCTGTACAATTCTTGATAATTGTAATACTTAAATTCTTCTATTTCTGTTTTTTCTAACTTATCTATTTCGTCGTAAATGGTTTTTAATTTACTGTTAGAGGTTGCTCTAAAGTATTTCCCACCTGTTTCCTCTGCAATGTACTTTAATAGTTTTTCATCTATTTCTACCTCTGTAGGTCTAAATAATAATTTACCATTGTAATCTTTTGCATACGGCATTTCTGCCATTCCGTTGGTACCAATACCTATGGTATATACTTTTACTCCTAAACCTTTAGCCAGCTCGGTTGCCAACTTTGGATCTACAGACCCTGCTGTATTTACTCCATCGGTTAATAAAATGATGACTTTACTCTTGGCTTTACTTTCTTTTAATCTGTTTACCGAAGATCCTAAGCCCATACCAATGGCTGTACCATCTTCTATCCCTCCGTATTCTATAGAAGCAATGGTTCTTTTAACAATAGACTTATCACTGGTAATAGGAGTTTTGGTATAACTTTCTCCTGCATACAAAACCACTCCAATTCTATCGTTCGGACGTTTGTCTACAAATTTTTCTGCTACTTTTTTTAAGGCTTCTAATCGATTTGGTTTTAAATCTCTTGCCAACATCGATCCAGATACATCAGTAGCCATCACAATGTCTATTCCCTTATTCTTTTTATTTTTAGTAGTTACAGCCACGTTTCTAGGTCTTGCCAAGGCTACAATTAATAAAGTAAGTGCTACTAACCTAAATACAGATAATGCTCTGTACAAATAGGTGTAAATTCCCTTTGTTTGAATAGATGTAGCAGACGACACCACCAATTTGGCTTGGTTTCTATTTCTACTGATATACATCCAAACTGCTAAAATAGGAATTAGGATGAGCATCCATAAAAACCATGGATTTGTAAATTCAAAATTACTGTACTTCATCTTTCTCTACCGTCTTTTTTGATTCTACAATTTGATGAATGGTTTCTATCACAGCTCTTGCATCGGACTCATGTCCTTTGATATCGCTTTCTATCGGTTTTTGCTTGGCAAACTTTACAAAATCGGCTTGAGATAATAAACCTTCTAATCTAAGCATGGTTTCTTTTTCCAATCCTAAATTTTGTTGTTTATTTTCTGTTTTTAACAAGTCCATCAATTCATCTGTCGTAGTTTCTAAAGCTTGTACCAACAATTCATCTCCTATATATTTTCTAACAATATCTGTTAACTCCGAATAATAAGCTTTTACCTTGTTATTTTGCCATAATTCTTTGGCTTCTAAATCTTTTAACTCTTTAGTAGCCGCCAAGTAAGGAGGAATTTTAGGAATGATGATTTTTGTCTCTTCTTTCTTATTTCTAAACAAGAAATACAAGGCCACAATAAAAGCAATTACTGCTAAAAGAATATAAACGTAGTTTTGACTTCTATACCAAACTTCTCCAAATGTGTAAGGTTCTGTTTCTATGCCTTTGGTTTTGTAATACTTTGCCAAACTTGTGGTATCTACCTTTACAGTAGCTACATTTACCAATAACGAATCTGTAAAATATTCTTTAGTATCTAAAAATACTTTTTGACTTTTTATGTAAAAATGTCCTTCATCAAAACCTGTAATTAAGTACTTTTTTGAGATGGAATTTTTAAGGGTATCTGCGGGTAATTCCTGAGCAACTTCTAAACTATCTAGTTCTAATTTGGTAAACGTAACCTGTTTGTTTTTAGGTACATTGATAGTAAAGGTTAGTTGTTCTCCTATTTTTATATGGGTGGTATCTATTTGTACATGAATGTTTGGCTCTGATTGTGCCATGAGTAACATGCTACAAAAACAAATAATACTTGTAAAGATATACTTCATTTTATCCACGTTGTTTAAAGTATGTCAATAATTTTTTTGCGTAATTTTCTTCTGTTCTACAACTTAACACTCCTGCTCCACTCTTTTTAAAGGCATTTTCAAAATTTTGCTTCCAAAACAAAAATTGCTTTTCGTATTGTTGACGAACTTTTTTTGATGATGTATTTACCAAAACGGTATCACCTGTTTCAGCATCTAACATAGGTACCAAACCTAATTTTGGAAGGGTTTCATCAAATTGGTCGTAAACTCTTACTCCGGTTACATCGTGTTTGTTTCCTGCAATTTTTAAGGTTTGCTCGTACCCTTGATCCATAAAATCAGATAAAACAAAAACAATGGCTTTTTTTCTTACCACATTGGATAAATATTTTAACGCTTCGTTAATATTGGTTTTATTGCTCTTAGGTGTAAACTCTATCATTTCTCTAATAATACGCAATACATGACTTTTTCCTTTTTTAGGCGGAATGTACAATTCTACCTCATCAGAAAAAAGTAACAAACCTACCTTGTCGTTATTTTTAATGGCAGAAAATGCTAAGGTTGCTGCAATTTCGGTTAAGGTTTCTCTTTTAAATTGTTCGTTGGTACCAAAATTTCCAGAACCACTAATGTCTACTAGCAGCATCATGGTAAGTTCTCGTTCTTCTTCAAAAACTTTTACATAAGGTTCGTTATAACGAGCGGTAACATTCCAATCAATACTACGGATATCGTCTCCAAATTGATATTGTTTTACCTCACTAAAAGTCATACCACGTCCTTTAAAAGAACTGTGATATTCTCCTGAAAAGACATGATCGGACAAACGACGTGTCTTAATCTCTATCTTTCTTACTTTTTTTAAGATTTCTTTGGTATCCATGCTTTTTAGGGTATCTAGTAGCAGGTAGTAGGTAGCAAGTACTTTTAATTACTGTTTGTAATCCTGATACTTGGTACTAACTACTTGATACTGCTATGGTACTTCTACTACGTTTACAATTTGATTTACGATATCCTCCGCAGTTACGTTTTCTGCTTCTGCTTCGTAAGTAATTCCAATTCTGTGTCGTAAAATATCTAAGACTACCGCTCTTACATCTTCTGGAATTACATATCCTCTACGTTTGATAAATGCATGACATTTGGCTGCTTTGGCCAAGGAAATACTACCACGAGGAGAAGCTCCAAAGGAAATTAAGGGTTTTAAGTTTTCTAATCCGTATTTTTCTGGGTAACGAGTCGCAAAAATTAAATCGAGAATGTATTTCTCAATTTTTTCATCCATATACACTTCGTTTACCACTTTACGAGCATTTATAATTTGCTCTAAAGAAACCACAGGGTTTACTTTTTCAAAAGATCCGTTTAGGTTGGCTCTCATAATTAACTGCTCCTCTTCTAACTTAGGATAATCAATCACTACCTTTAACATAAAACGGTCTACTTGTGCTTCTGGCAAGGTATACGTTCCTTCTTGATCTACTGGGTTTTGTGTTGCCATTACCAAGAAAGGTTCGTCTAACTTAAAGGTTTCATCACCAATGGTTATCTGACGTTCTTGCATGGCTTCTAACAATGCCGATTGTACTTTTGCTGGAGCACGGTTAATTTCGTCCGCCAATACAAAATTGGCAAAAATAGGTCCTTTTTTAATAGAAAAATCATTGTCTTTCATATTGTAAATCATGGTACCTACAACATCTGCCGGTAATAAATCTGGAGTAAACTGAATACGACTAAACGCACCGTCTACCGCTTTTGCCAATGTATTAATGGCTAAGGTTTTTGCCAAACCCGGAACTCCTTCTAATAAAATATGTCCATTACCTAGCAAACCAATCAACAAACGGTCAACCATATGTTTTTGACCTACAATTACTTTGTTCATTTCCATGGACAATAAGTCCACAAACGCACTCTCTCTTTCAATTTTTTCGCTGATAGCTCTTACGTCTACTTCCATTGTTTATAAGGTTTTATTCTTAATACAGAATTTTTTTAATCAATTTGTGTACCAAAATACATAATTGATAGGAATTTTGAAGATTTGACAGCTATAAAATAATATCGATTTTAGAACGACACCCTTCTTCCATCCAAAATAACTTCTATTTAAAAGGAATAAATCAATTATCTTGCGGTCTCATTAAATACC
>CALHCC010000008.1 GCA_937930675.1 uncultured Flavobacteriaceae bacterium | reverse complement strand
TACCAGTATTGACAAGTATATTAATTCTGAATATTTTTGTGGAGCTAATTTATTTTTAGGTTGTGCACACAATCATAATGTACAAAAAGAGCAATTAGAAAAATTAGTTAAAAAACAATTAATTGTTTTAGATGTAGCTGTACCTAACTCAGTTCCTAAGGATATGATTGATGAAAACGATACTCGATTTGCTAGATTTGATGGAGGAGACTATGAAATAGAAAATTTAAAGTTAGATTTTGACTATCATCTTGTTGGGTTAAATTTTAAAACTGAATTCTATGGTTGTTTTACAGAAGCTTTTTTATTAGCCATTACTCAAAATAAAGGAGACATTGATTATTTTAAAGTAAATCCCAAAAATATTGATACTGTACGTAGTATGTTTCAAAAATTTGGTGATGATATTAGTGTAAGCCACAAAAGTTTTGGGAAAGCTGTTAAAGGGTTTAAAGACAAACTCTACTTTTAAAATTTAGCATAAAAACCAATTACTATTTAGTTGGATAAAAAGATAATTCTTTGAAGTAGGAAAAGAACAATAAATAAGTTTATTCTGCTTTGTTTAAAGCAACAATGTCTTTAAAGAAACGTGACCAATTTATTTTTCCAAACTTATCTCCCAATCTAACGATTACCATATTGTTTTTAGGATTTACATAAATATACTGACCTAAAATCCCTACTGCCTGGAAATCCGTTTCAGGAGATATTGCTGGTGAAATTTCTTTTCGATCTTCCATAATTTCTCTTAGGTCTTGAAAAGAAATACTTCTCCACCAAAAATGGGAATACACATACTTGTTTACTGAATTGTTAAAAGAAGTAGTTTCTTCTACCCATTTTTCAGGTAAAATTTGTTTACCCTCCCAAACACCTTTGTTAATATATAATTGTCCAAATTTAGCAAAGTCTCTAGCTGTTGCATTTAAACAACAAAAAGATTTAATGGTATTGTTTTTAGGATCATCAATATTCCAACTAGCATCGTTTTCCATTGCCAAAGGCATCCAAATTTTTTCTTTTAAGTAAACGTTTAAAGGTTTTTTAGTAGCAGCTTCTATCACCATTCCTATAATTTGAGTATTTCCACTAATATATTTCCATTTCTCTCCGGCGGGTCTTCCTTTTTTTAAATTACCTACATATTTTTTTAAATCTAATCCGTAATAAAACTTAGCTACATGACCAAAAGGATTAAAATACCCTTCACTAAACCTAACTCCAGATTGCATATTGATAAAATCAAAAAGCGTAATATCATTTAAGGAGTCATCTAAGAGAGGTAAATATTTTTTTGCTTTATCGTGTATAGAATTTATATAACCTTCTTCGATAGCGATTCCTAGTAAAGCAGAAACAAATGATTTTGAAACGGAAAATGAAGTATGAATTTGATTTTTAGAATGTTTATTTAAGTAATGTTCATATAAAACCTTTCCATCTTTAAGCACTACAAATGCATTGGTCTTACTCTTTTTTAAAACATCATCAAAACTTAATTTTTCACTACTATTTTTTTTATACAAAGGTTTTTTAAAAACAGTATTATTTGCCACAGAAGATAGAGGATTTGGATTTTTAACTGTTGAAATGTCTACGCTTTTAAATTTTTTAAAATCATCAGCATCAGCAAAATTCCAATACACAAACCTACCTACATGACAAGAATTTAAAGAAAAAAGAATTAGTAAATAAAGAAATATTTTTTTGTTTTTGATACAATTAAGATACTGCGGAAGTTTATTTCTTAGATAATTCATTATAATTCATTTTTCTAATTAATGTAACTGACGTTTTATAAACAAAAACTTACAAAAAACAAAACAATTAAATCTTATTAATGATGTTTTTACAACATCTATTAATGAATCAAAACGTTAAATTATTTCTTTAAATTGACTAATACGATAAATTTTTAACAAAACGTATAATTTTCAGTGTATTATAAAAACTGAAACCTACATTTTTAGCATCTTTGCAAATTCAATTTTTTGAACAACTAGAAATTAAAATCATATAAATATGAAAGTAGCAGTAGTAGGAGCTACCGGAATGGTAGGGACGGTAATGTTAAAAGTATTAGCGGAAAGAAATTTTCCTGTAACAGAATTAATTCCTGTTGCCTCGGCTCGTTCTGCAGGGAAGCAATTAGCGTATAATGGTAAAGACTATACCGTAGTAACTTTAGAAGATGCTGTGAAAATGAATGCTGATGTTGCTTTATTTTCTGCTGGAGGAGATACTTCTTTAGAATGGGCTCCTAAATTTGCAGCAGCGGGAACTACCGTGGTAGACAACTCTTCTGCTTGGAGAATGGATCCTACTAAAAAATTAGTAGTACCCGAAATTAATGGAGATGTACTAACTGCGGAAGATAAAATTATTGCAAATCCTAACTGTTCTACCATTCAATTAGTAATGGCTTTGGCTCCTTTGCATAAAAAATATCAAATGAAACGCTTAATTGTTTCTACCTATCAGTCTGTTTCTGGAACAGGAGTTGCTGCTGTTAGACAGTTAGAAAACGAGCAAAACGGAATTACAGATGGTGAAATGGCTTACAACTATCCAATTAACCGTAACGCAATTCCGCACTGTGATATTTTTATGGAAAACGGATATACCAAAGAAGAAATGAAATTGGTAAAAGAGCCTAAGAAAATTTTAGG
>CALHCC010000007.1 GCA_937930675.1 uncultured Flavobacteriaceae bacterium | reverse complement strand
GATAAAGAAAATCTTAATGTGTTCTCTAAAGGATTGTTTACAACAGAGGTACTTGCTAAGTAAGACAAATCAATATTAATTGAACTCGCTCTAAACCCTGCACCTAATGTAAGAAAGCTTCTATTCCCTTTATTTTCATTTTCTTTAAAGTATCCTGCTCTAAATGCAAAGGCATTATTATATAAATATTCTGCTCCTAAACCAATAGTAATTTCTTCTAACTCTTCACTAAAACCACCTGGTGCGTCGCTAAAAGAATTAAAAATTCCTTCTATAAAATTCTGATCTTCTCCATCAATAGTAGGTACTAATAACTTAGTAAGTTCTAATGTTAACCCTAATTGATTGTAATCATCAAAAATAAAATCAAAACCTCCTCCCAATCTTAAATTGGTTGGTAAAAAGCCCTCACTTTCTAAAACATCTACCTTAGGTCCAATGTTACTAACATTAAAACCTGCTCTTGCAACTCCATTAAATTGACTAAAAGCTATTTCGTTAGATTGATAATATCCTGATATATCTACAGAAAACCCATTTGTTATTCCAATATCATTTAAATCTGTTCCTGTAATTCTTAAATCTGATCTTATATATCTTAAAGCTACCGCCATAGAGTAATTATCACTTAACTTTAACGAATAAGCTGCATCAATAGCTAACTCATTAGGAGTTGAAGTTGCTGTCGCTCCTTGATCTTGTGGACCTTGAGAGATTTGAATATCTCCATAACTAAAAAACTTAATTCCTCCTCCAAAGGCACTCCTATCATCTATCCTTTGTTGGTATGTTACGTTTCCTACATAAATATCATCTGCTAAATTTCGTAACCAAGGAGTGTAATTAATTCCTATGGTAACTTCTTTGGTGTGAAAACTCATTTTAGCAGCATTATGAAATAACGAATTTCCATCCGCAGAACTTGCAACTCCTACATCTCCCTGACCTGCCGACCTAGCGTCTGTTGTAATTCCTAAAAAAGGAGCAACTGTTGTTATTGGATTTGTTTGGCTATAGGTTTTATAACCTATTATAAACAATACTACTAAAAAGCTTAATTTATTTCTCATGTTTTATTTATTCGTTTTACAAAATTACTAATTTTTCAATCTTTTCGTCTGTTTCTCCGGTATTAGTTTCTTTAACCGTTATTTTATATACATACACTCCTTTACCTATACGATTCCCAAAATCGTCTTTACCATCCCAAACTGTATTCCTAACAATTCCTCCAGTATTGGCACTTGTACTTAAAATAGTTTTAACCAATTTTCCAGAAACAGTATACACTTGAACTTTTATCTCTAAAGGGTTGTTAATTCTATTATTAGAAAACCAAAATTCAGTATAATCTATGAATGGATTTGGATAATTTAATACTCTATCTATTTGAAACTGGTTATCCTCTGTAACAAAAAAGTTTAACGTTTGGGTTGTAGAATTATTGTGCGTATCCCAAGCTTTTAATGTTAATATATGATTTCCTTCTTCTAATTCTTCTAGCTGAAAATTAACTACTCCTTGTTGAAAATTATCGTTTTCAGTAGTATAAAAGTCATTTAAATTAATAGGAGCATTAAAATTATTATCAATTACTAAAGAAATATTATGTCCTATAGAATTCAAGGTTGTATTTATTCCGTTTTGATCTTGTATTTGAGCAATTAGTATTGGAGTAGATGTTGTACTTCCTCCTTCAACAAAAGAAATATCATTTAAAAACAAATTTACTACGGGTGGAGTTGTATCTTCTTCTACATTCTCATCTACACCTCCTACAACAAATGTTTTATCAAATCCCACAGCTTCTGTATCTGAAGAAGAAGCATACAAACTAAATTTAGAATTTTCTTCTATAAAACCTATGTCTTTTGGCAAGATAACATCAAAAGAAAACTTTCCATCTTTAACAGAAGCAGCTCCAGAAAAAAGTCTATTCTCTAAAGATGTATAATTTACTACTCTAGATTGATTAGCAGGTGTTACTCCTCCTTCTTCATTTAACCGAGTACTTCTTGCTAATTCTTCTCCAAAAATAATCACATCCAAATTTCCATTAAAAGAACTTATTATTTGGTTATTAGTATCTGTTATTTCTCCATTTATTTGATGTCTTGCCAACGCTTGTAATGAAGTTACAGGCTCTAACGAATCATCCTCTGAGTTACTTGTTGGGTACTTTTTTACACTTGTTACTTTTATTTTATTTGTAGGTATAGATAAATCCATCAACGGATCTCCTAGAAAAAAAACAAAAAACTCATCCGATGACGTGATTACATTCTTTGTATCTTTTAATCCCTCCGCTATCGTTCTTGTTTTTCCATCAAAACGATATAAATAATCCGAAAGTCTGTTATTAATATTAGCTCCCGAAGAAATTCCTATTTGTCTTGTAGTAGTAATCATAGAAACAGCACCTCCTAAGCTTCCTAATATTAACTCTTCTCCTCCAGAAACTCTCACGGGATCATCAAACCTTGAAAAATCACAAGTCACCGTAATAAAAAGTGGTAAATTATTTAAATTTCTTATTTGTTGAACATCTGAAATATCTAAAAAATTTTCTTCTCCCAACGCAAACACATTTCCATGCCCAAAATAATTAATCACTAAAGATCCATTATCAAACGCTTCTAAAAATCTTCTTTTTATTTCTGGATAACTCTCTCCTCCAGAAGTCACTTGCTCTTCAAAGGCATCAGAATACAACTTTACAACATTTAAATTCTCATCATTCCCTGGTATTTTAATTCCTGACGTATTTGTAAATCCTGTAATTCTGTCTGCAGAATTATTTAGAAACCTTATCAATCCTTGACTGTCATCTTCTTGGCCATCATCCCCCAATAAAGTTATTTGGTTTTTCCAATTCCCAAAAGACCTTGAAGAATAGTATCGTAATATTTTATCTACTATAGTAGTTGCTTGATTTACTGTACTTACAGGAATTCTCCCTGTCACCAAATCTAATCGCCATCCTAAAAGTGGTGAAATAGCCCCTTCTTCATCCATATAAGCGTAATAATCATCTGTATTGTAAGATGCTCTTAAACTTGAACTGCTACTAGGTGACATAAAAGAAGGAATATTGTTAAAAGATGTTGTTTGAATATTTCTAGAATCAAAAGAAGCATCTCCAAACAAGCATACATATTTTAATTTATTTTCGTTTAACAAACTTTTATCATATATGTATTTTAAATAATTTCTAATTGCCGTAACATCTGCATTTCCAGAACCAAATTCATTATAAATTTGTTCAACGTCTACTACAGCTACCTTTATTTTAGATGAACTTACATCACTTACATTGGTGTTGTTTTCGTGATATTCTTTTAATCTATTTGCTTGAGGTATTAATTCTTTATTACTAATAATCACATATTGAACATCCTCTAATTCTAGAATATTCTGATTAATAACTCTAGTGGCACCTCCTAAATTAATAGGGCTAAAAGCATTAGTAACATTAACTAAATGATATGTATTTAAAACTCCATCCGTAATTTCTTTAAACTTAAAATTAGAGGTATTACTTTCTGAGTTTAAAACGTTTTTCACATTATAATTATCTGTAACATTCCAAATAAAGTCTACATTCTCTTTTTGTTGAATGGTATATTCCAACACATCGTTATTTGTTAAGGATTCAAAATTCACAAATCCAAACTGATTCCCTGTGGCTATTAATTCTCTATCTGCTACTACTCTAAGATAATCTAATCGTGATTCCGCAGAATTATCTCCTCTAGAATTGTAATTTATGTTTAAATTGATCACATCTTCATTGGATGAAAAAGTAGTTCTTGGAGCGGCTGTTCTAAATAATTCTCTAGAAGTAGCTCTTGGAATTGACTGTTGAATTAACTGTCTACCTAAATAACTAACACTAAATTCTGTTTGTACAGATCTTGAATTAGATCCAAATATACCTGATAAACTAACATCCGTATCTTTTACAAGATTTGGAAAGTCAAAACTAAACGTTTGAGAATTGTCTACCGTAAAGTTCTCCCCAAACCATTGTCTTCCTACTCTTATATAGTTAAACAATTCTTGTTCGTGTAGTTGATAATCTGTAAACGTAGTAATCGATTTTGTTCTATTTTGAGAAATATTAGGAGTATTTTGAATTCTTTTCCCTCTAACACCTGAATCTACATTAATAAAGTAATGTCCTAGATTTGTATAAATATTCTGTTGATGTGTTATACTATTCCTATTCTTTAAATCCCATGATAAAGTTCCTTGTGCGTAAAATAAAACAACATCATCTCTATCAAACACATTGTCTTCTTCCCCTAATACAGTAATTGCATTTTCTGTTAAACCATCTGTACGTTCAACAGCCAAGTCTTCTGGTAACACTTGCCCTCCAAATCCTAAAATTCTAATATTTTTAGGATTTATATTATCTACATCAACACCTAAAGATCTTAAAAAGTTATAATCTATTTTACAGACTCCTGTTTTATCTACTCCAATTTTGTACCAAGTACCTGTACTTAATAATGAAGTGTTATTAATAGCATTTACTTTATTTGCTATTGAAAACCTAGAAGGTGATGTACTCCCTAAATTGTAATTTATTTCTATTTCTTGAATTTGAAAAATTTCATTTTTCAAATTCTTATAAATAGGATTTAAAGTTACAGTAATATATTCTTTAGTAACTTCTTTTACTGTAAACATCTTTAAATTGGGAGTACCTAAAAGGTATTCTTCCGAACAAAGCAATTCGTTAACTCCAATTTTCTTCTGTCTTTTAACTACAAACGTGTAGTCAAGAATCTCCCCACCTCTACTTTTAGGCTGTTGAAAAACAAATTTAGGAACGTCATAAGTGTCCAATCCTATTCCATTTCCTGAATATATTTGTCTAGCCCTTTCAGAATCATTAACAACCTCTACATTTATAGGTATTGTTATTTTATTTTGAGCCTTTGCAAAAGAAGCTATAAATAAAAAACAAAGCAAACTGTATAATTTCATCCTTCTATATTTTGTTGTACGAATATAAGAATTTACGATTGTTATTTACTATGCATAATTAAATTGTATAATTGATTAATAAAATCTATATTGCGGTTAAATTAACAATAATAGTGATTCTTTAAGTTTATGAAAAAAATCATAAAATCGTCATTAGTATACAGTTTCGTAGTACTAGGTTTAATAAGTTGTTCTCGTAATAAACAACAATACGGTTCTGAAAGATA
Source organism: uncultured Flavobacteriaceae bacterium (assembly GCA_937930675.1). Lineage (GTDB taxonomy): Bacteria > Bacteroidota > Bacteroidia > Flavobacteriales > Flavobacteriaceae > Wenyingzhuangia. The sequence goes on along the minus strand of CALHCC010000007.1, from coordinate 6,129 downwards.
TTCTGAAAACGTAGGTTTTGATTTTGGAGCACCTAAAAACGGGGGGTTGCCTGCAACTTCTATTGATTCTTATCAGCAAATACCTGAAAATATGGTATATATTGAGGGAGGACATTTTGTTTTAGGACAAATTCAACAAGATATCATGGGGGGAATTAAAAGCAAACCTCGAAATATTCATGTACAAAGTTTTTACTTAGATGATACTGAAACAACTAACAAAGAATATTTAATTTATTTAGATTGGTTAAAAAAAGTATATCCTCCTAACAACCCTAAGTACAAACATATTTATAAAGCTGCAGTTCCTGATGCAAATGTTTGGAAAAACCCTTTAGGATCTGATGGTGGTTTATCTGAAACATACTTAAACAGTGTTGCTTATGAAGATTATCCTGTTGTTGGGGTTTCTTGGAGACAAGCAAACGATTATTGTAAATGGAGAACCGATAGAGTTGCAGAGCTAGTTTTAATTGATGATGGTATTTTAAAACCTTATAACGAAAGAGGAACGATTACCGATCAAGGTAGAGTACGATTTGATGCAGAGGTTTTTGAGGTAGATCCTAAATTATTATTCAATGGAGATTATTCTATTTTTACAGAATACGTAACCAATCCAGAAGAGGAAGAACAACAACCAGACTCTATACAAGTGGTAACTCCTGTAAATAAAGAAGATATTAAGTTAAATATTACCAAATACTCTCCAATGCCTAAATTTAGACTTCCCACAGAAGCAGAATGGGAGTATGCAGCAAAAGCAGATGTTGGAAATAGAAGATTTAATACCATTAGAGGTAGAAAAAAATACTCTTGGAGTGGAGAGACAACTATAAACGCTAAAAACAGATATAGTGTTCAGCTTGCAAACTTTAAGCAATCTAAAGGTAATTATAGTGGAATTGCAGGATGGAGTTCTGATAAAGGAGCCATTACTACTCCTGTTAAAAACTTCCCTGAAAATGCTTTTGGTTTATACGATATGTCAGGAAATGTTGCAGAATGGGTTGCTGATGTTTATAGACCTGAAATAAATACAGATGTTAACGACTTCAATTATTACAGAGGTAACGTATTTAAAAAGATGAAATTCGACGAAAGTGGTAAAGTTATATTAGCAGACTTTAATAATATAATCTACGACACATTACCGAATGGTAAAATAGTACCATCTGTTTTACCTGGTCAAATTATAAAAGAAGAAATTACTATTAATGATGCTTTTTCTAGTAGTAATATTACTAAAGCTGATAATATCGATTTTGCAGATGGAGATGCATCTAGTATTAGAGATTATGAAGAGGAAGACCCATTAGCTAGAAAACCTATGTATAATTCACCTATCATACCTGTTCCTGTAATCAATGAAGAAACTGGTAAACAAGAATACAAATACGATGCTAAACCTAGAACTAGTTTAATTACTAAATATTCTAGAGTTTACAAAGGAGGGTCTTGGAGAGATAGAGAGTTTTGGTTAGATCCTTCACAAAGAAGATTTTTAGAAGAATACATGTCTACTAATTATATTGGATTTAGATGTGCTGTTAGTAAAACAGGAGCTACTCATGGAAAGAATAAAAAATCTTCACAAGGTGCTCCCGCATATTAATATTGAATATTAGGATATAAAAAAGAGTTGACATTTAAAGTGTCAACTCTTTTTTTATGCTTTCTCACCAAAAACTTAATTTTTTCTATAGTAAAAATTAATTCAATTTATACTCAAACCCTTCTTTATCCAAATATTCAAACAATTCCGAAGTAATGTTTAGTTTGTAATTTCTAGAAGGCATTTCAATATCAATTTTATCCTTTTCAGAGATTAAATTAAAACCTACGGTTTGTTTTGCCCCTTCTCCTGTAAAACCAGAAAGTAACATTTGTAATTGCTCTACTCTTTCCTCTCTAATTTCATGCAATCGTAATTTAAAAGTTATTTTTTTACATTTTTTTTCCAATACATCTGATAATAACGAAAAATCAGAAAACTTTATTCTAGGATCTCCCATAGAACCATCTTTCTGCATCCATCCCTTATTAACCATACCTGTAATGTATAAAAAAGAATTAGGCACCAACATGTGTTGAAAACGCATATAATCTTCTCCAAACAATCTAAATTCATGAGAATCTGTATAATCTTCAATTACAAAAGAACCCCAACCATTTCCATTTTTAGCAATTCTGTGTTCGGCACTTGTTAAAATTCCTGCAAAAGAAAATGCTTTACCAACATTTACTTTTAAGTCTTCTTTAAATAAAGACAAACCACTATTAGCAAATTTCATTTCGTTTTTAAAATCATCTAAAGGATGGGCAGATATGTAAATACCTACTACTTCTTTTTCTTTAGACAATGTCTCCATAGTCCCCCACGTATCGCAAACAGGAATTAAAGGCTCTGGTAATTGCACATCTGATGCATCTCCAAATAACGAAACTTGAGAAGAATTGATACTTTCTTGATAGGCATTTCCAAACTTCATCGCTTTTTCTAAGAAGGTCATTCCTTTTTCATCTGATACAAAAAACTGAGCACGATGTACATTTTCAAAAGAATCAAACCCTCCTGCCAAAGCCAATCCTTCAAAAGCTTTTTTATTACAAGTTCTTAAATCTACTCGTTTGGCAACATCAAAAATAGAGGTGTAAGCTCCGTTTTCTTCTCTTTCTTCTATAATTTTTTGAACTGCAATTCCTCCTACTCCTTTAATTGCAGCCATCCCAAAACGTACAGCTCCTTGATCATTTACAGAAAATTTAGCGTACGATTCGTTTACATCCGGACCTAAAACCTCTAAGCCCATACGTTTACATTCTTCCATAAAAAAGGTAACCTGCTTAATGTCGTTCATATTATTAGACAACACAGCTGCCATATATTCTGCAGGATAATGAGCTTTTAAATACGCAGTTTGATAGGCAATCCAAGCATAACAAGTGGAGTGTGATTTGTTAAAGGCATACGAAGCAAAGGCTTCCCAATCCTTCCATATTTTCTCCAGTGCTTTAGCATTGTGTCCACGCTCACTAGCTTGACTAATAAACAGAGGTTTCATTTTAGCCAGTACCGCTATTTGCTTTTTACCCATAGCTTTACGTAGAGTATCGGCTTGACCTTTGGTAAACCCTGCCAAATCCTGAGACAATAACATTACTTGCTCTTGATACACGGTAATTCCGTACGTTTCTGCCAGTCTATTCTTGTACTCTTCTGCTGGTAAATCGTATATAATTTCTTCTACTCCATGTTTACGATTGATAAAACTTGGAATGTATTCTAGAGGTCCAGGCCTATACAAGGCATTCATCGCAATTAAATCTGCAAAAACAGTAGGCTTTAATTCTCGCATGTATTTTTGCATTCCAGGAGATTCGTACTGAAAAATTCCGACTGTTTCTCCTCTTTGGAACAATTCATACGTCTTTACATCATCTATAGGGAAAGCCTCTGGATCTAAATCTACATTATGCCTTGCTTTTACAATTTTACATGTATGCTTTATTAAGGTTAGGGTTTTTAATCCCAAGAAATCCATTTTTAACAAACCTGCATCTTCTACCACAGAATTATCAAATTGGGTAACGTACATGTCCGAATCTTTGGCTACAGACACAGGTACATATTTGGTAATATCATCTGGGGTAATAATGACCCCACAAGCATGAATTCCTGTATTTCGTACCGATCCTTCTAAAATTCTAGCTTTGTTTACTGTTTCTGCCGTTAAATCGTTACCATCGGCAATACGCTTTAACTCATTTACCATTTCTAACTCCTCAGATCTAAGCTTATCTGCTAAGGCTTTGTCATCCAACCCAAAAATTTTCTTGAGCTTCATTCCTGGAATTAACTTGGCCACTCTATCTGCTTCAAAAAGCGGTAAATCTAAAACTCGAGCAGTATCTCTAATAGACGATTTTGCTGCCATGGTACCGTAGGTAATAATTTGTGCTACCTGATTGGCTCCGTATTTATCAATTACATAATCAATAACACGTCCACGACCTTCATCATCAAAATCAATATCAATATCGGGCATCGAAATACGTTCTGGATTTAAGAAACGCTCAAAAAGTAAATCGTATTTAATAGGATCTATATTGGTAATCCACAAACAATAGGCTGCTACAGAACCTGCTGCAGAACCACGTCCGGGTCCTACAGAAACTCCCATGTCTCTCGCTGCTCTAATAAAATCTTCTACAATTAAAAAATATCCAGGATATCCTGTTTTGGCAATAACATCTAACTCTAAATCTAATCGCTCTTTAATTTCTGGTATAATTTCACCGTATCGTTTCTTAGCCCCTTCGTATACTAAATGAGCTAAAAAATTATTTTCTCCTCGCTTTCCTCCATCTTCTAAATCTTGAGCATCTTTAAAACGTTCTGGAATGTCAAAAGCAGGTAATAACACATCACTTGCCAAGGTAAACGGTGTTATTTTGTCTACTAATTCTTGAATGTTTGTAATGGCTTCTGGCACATCTGCAAACAACGTTTTCATTTCATCGGGAGATTTAAAATAGTATTCGTCATTAGGCAAACCATAGCGATATCCTCTTCCTCTTCCTTTAGGTGTTGCTTGTTTTTCTCCATCTTTTACACACAAAAGAATATCGTGTGCATTGGCATCTTCTTTGGTCATGTAAAACGTATTGTTAGAAGCCAATACTTTTACGCTGTGTTTGTCTGCAAACTGCAGCAAAACTTTGTTGACCACATTTTCGTCTTCTTGACCATGACGCATTAATTCTATATAAAGATCCTCTCCAAATTGCTCTTTCCACCAAAGCAACGCTTCTTCGGCCTGCTTCTCTCCTAAATTTAATATTTTACTAGGTACCTCTCCATACAAACTTCCTGTTAATGCAATTACATCTTCTTTGTATTTCTCTACAATACTCCTATCTATACGTGGTACATAATACTTACCATCTACAAAAGCAATAGACGACATTTTTGCCAAGTTTTGATATCCTTTTCTGTTTTTAGCCAACAACACTACTTGATACCCATTATCTTTTTGTGTTTTGTCTAAGTGATTGTTACAAATATTAAATTCGCAACCTACAATAGGCACCAATTCTCTTTCTGCAAAAGGTTCTCCGTTTTCCTCTGCTTCTGTCCTTCTTGATTGTACTCCTTTATTGTACCCATCTACCGCATTGGTAAAATGAAATGCAGCCATCATGTTTTCAAAATCTGTCATGGCTACCGCAGACATGTTGTATTTTCCTGCGGTATTTACCAAAGCTCCTATTTCTATGGTAGACTGTAAAATGGAATATTGTGTATGATTGTGCAAGTGTGCAAAGGGAACGTCTTTTAACTTTTCTAAACTCTCCTTTACATTAACTCCCTTACCAGTCGCTCCTGCTTGTTTCGATTGACGTTTCCTTATCTTGTCACTCTCCTGTTTTAGGTTTAAATGTTTTAAACCTATGACCTCAAAAGGTGCTGGATTTTTTGTTTTAAACGTAGTTAAATACGCATCATCTGCATTTAATTGAGCAGCTGTGTATCCGTTTTTTCTAATCAATTCAAAAAAACATCGCGTTGTTGCCTCCACATCGGCAGTAGCATTGTGTGCTTCTCCAAAACCTACTCCAAACAAATAATGATGCAGTTCTGTTAAGGTAGGCAATTTAAATTTCCCTCCTCTACCTCCTGGTAATTGACACATACTTGCCGTTACCTCTGTACAGGTATCTAAAATTCCTAACGTATTTTTATCTTCTTCTCTTAAATCATCAATTGCAAAACTTCTGTTTTTAGGAGGCTTGGTGACAAAATTATAAGTAGACACATCAAAACTATCAAATTCAAAAGCTTTAAAATTAGGAGTTATACCTGCCCGTATAAACTCAGCCCCCATAATATTTACATCAAATGTTACATTTTGACCTACTAAGAATTTTGTTTTACCTAATACAGTATTAAATTTTTCTAACCCTTGTTTTAAAACAATTCCTTGCTCTTGTGCTAATTCTGTAGAAATTCCATGTACTTTTTCAGAATCAAAAGGAATATTAAATCCTTCTGGTTGAATCATAAAGTTATCGTGTTCTATCACTTGCCCCATAGCATCGTGTAACTGCCAAGCAATTTGTATGCAT
>CALHCC010000006.1 GCA_937930675.1 uncultured Flavobacteriaceae bacterium | reverse complement strand
TTTAGCCGTGGTTACTTTAAACATTCTTAATTGAGGGTTATGAGAGGTAGCTATTGCATGATTGCTCTCGTAAATAGGTTGTCCTGGGTTTCCTTTTAATGTAATTGCCATATTCGATTGTCCTGAACATAACCACACTTCACCTAACAGAACATCTTTAAGTATTACTTCTGAACTTCCTTTTATGTTAATTTGATAAGGTCCTCCTGCTTTTATCGTTTGTATGGGTATTTTCCATTTTCCCAAAACATTTGAAGTTGCTGTTTCTTTTGCTCCCCAATTTGTTGTAATCGTAATTTTTGTATTAGGCTTATCTGTTCCCCAGATATAAGCTATTGTATTTTGCTGCAATACCATATGATCTCCAAAGATTGGAGATAATTGAGTTTGTGCATTTCCTGTAAAAACGATTGATAGATAAAATAAAAAAGCAGTTATTTTTAAATTCATTAGATGTATTTTTTAAGGAGGTGAAATAAATTTTCACTTATTCTATAAAAGAACTATTACTTATATAAAAACAGGGGCTTCTTCATATAAATTTTGTACTCATCCATAAAAAAACTCCTATTAGAAATAGGAGTTTTTTTTATTATTAATTTGTTAGTTCAACATAGTAAACATCATAAGGTTTTAAAACAGGAGTCGTGCTTTTTTTAATTCCTGTAATAATGTCTTTACAATTTACATTTAAAGAGTTATTCAGCTTTATGGTAAGTTTAGCATCAGACTTCCCTACATTTACGACAGATAATACCTGATTTCCTTTAGCATTTTTAACCACTCTCCAAATACATCCTCTTGGACCTATTTCATTTACTTCGTTAATTGTTACCGCTGGTAATTCCGATTTTAAATCTAGAACAGCTAAAGCTTTTGTTTTAAAAATATCTAAAGCATTTGCTTTAATTATTTTACCTTGCCCTGCTTGTAATTGTATTGTTTGCGGCTTTCCATATTCATTTAACTTAAAACTCACGTCATCTACAACAACTATTCCTCCGTTATTTAAATAGGTCTGTAAAGCGACTAACTCTTCTTTTGTAACAAATTCTGTTTTTCTTACCAATATAACATCCCAGTTTTTATGGTCTTGCTTATTTAAAATATCTTTGGTTACAAAGCCTATAGGAAGTCCATTAAAATTTAATTTTTCATACAAATTAAAAACATCGTCCATATGCTTTTCTTTATTGATTGCAGATGTTTTTGAATAAAAAATTCTAATGCCTTTTTTTTGTCTTTGTATAGACATAATCTCTTCTGCATTGGCATTTAAATCAATCATCGTATGCGCCACTTCGTTGGTAACTGCTGCTTGTTGATTATTGGTACCTGCATAATCTTTACCTCCTTTTTTTACAGTAATAGATCCATCTACTTTTCTTGGCCAATACCATATTTGACTTGCCGTAGTACCATACATATGAGCCAACCAAAAACTTGCTCTAGCGTATAGCGGATTTAAATACAAATCTTTAGATCGTACTCCTGATAAATAATGAGCTTCTGTGTTGTATGTAATTTTATTAGGACTTACAGATTTCATAAAATCAAATCCCATGCACATCTCTCTCCAATCAAAAATATAGTTTTGCTCCCATCTATGAGGCTTTCCAAAAATTCTAATATGCTGTGCTCCAGCATCGTTTCCAATAATACCACTTAAATCTGTTAATGCTTCTAAATCTATTCCGTGGACTCTTTCATTATCCGTCCACAACCAAGGCATTATTTTTAATTGAACTTTCCCGTTAGGATCATCTTTTTCTATTCTATATTTAAGATATTGATACCAATCTGTTACTCTTTTCATGTTAAACAGACACCAATCGTACCAAATCGGAGTTCCTTTTAAACTAATATCTAATGGAATATCTATTTTAACGTTGTTAAAATCTTCAAAACTAGTACCCCATAAACTATTTAATTCTGCAATTGTTTTATGCTTTTGTTGCACCCAAATCTTAAATTTTTGCTTTGTGTATTTTGAAACAGGTCCTGATGCCCAAGGTAATTTATCTCCATTTTTATGTGTATAAAAATGAGGTTCGTTACAAAGCATGTAACCTAATTCCGAATATTTTTTACCAGACATATAAGGAATTACTTCTGACAAAATATTTTTTTGCATTTTTCTAGCTCCAGGATGGTCGATGTCATAACTTGTGTATGTATCTTCTCTCATCGAGAAATTAGCACCGTAGGCATCTTTTGTCCAATCAGGAACATTTTTGTGTCCAAAAAATACAAACCCTAAATTACCTGTAGGTTTATTTTCTAGTTTTTGCATTACATCTTCTTTCACCACACCTTCGTCTGTTAAATAGGTAGGCGAAATGTAAAAACCGTCTTGATCTCCATAATATTTATTTAAAATCGGATCATCCGTTTTCCAAGTATAATCTGCTAAAAACACAGGCCTAGAATTAAATGTAATCTGATCTTTCTCTACGAAAGCATTTGCCCAATTTACACGTACACTCTTCTGTCTTTTTAAACTTCCATTATATACTTTAGTTAGCTCATCTATCGATTTATCTAAAATTTTAATGACCTCTTGTCTTTCAAATCTTGGCAACTTCTCTGCCATTTCATCTGAGTTTTTTTTATAAATCCTATTCTTAAAAAATAATTGGCTATTAATGGTTTTATTATTTTCATCCCAGTTTGCAAACGTTAAAAATGTTCTGGCTGTTGCAAGTGTTGTCTCTTCTTTAAAAACATCTATATTACTTTTAGTAGCTTTTTCTATCAACTCCTCTAAAAGTTCTATTTTTAAATTGGCTTGTTGAATTAATTCTTCTGGTTGAGTTTGAGATTGGACTTGATATTGAAACATTAATAAGCATGCGATACCAAATATTTTATTTTTCATATTATGATAGAAATTTATGATAACTTAAAGCATTATTCATAACAAATTTTAACACAATTTAATAATTTTATTATAAAAAACAGTGAAGATCCTAATAAAAAAAGGAGGGTTAACGTTAAACGCTACCCCCCTTTTTTAAATATTGTATTCTAATTACTTAGATAATTTAATCCCTTTATTTTTTTTCACTTTCAATGTTTTTCTTGTCGATGCATCTACATGGAACTGTTTTTTCACAGTTCCTTTATAGCTATTTTTTTCTACAAACACATCTTTACAGTTCTTTAATTCAAACAACGCATTGTTGGGGTATAGTGGTTTTTCTACCTGAGTTTGCTCTATCTTATTACCTTTAATAATTAAACCGTCTACTCTATCCGCCCAAACAATACAGTTATCAAATGTTTTTATGGTATTGTTTTCAAATCTTATATTTCTATCATATAAAATTGTAGCATCAAAAGATTTCCCTAACCTTGGAGACACCTTTAAAACAGCATGACCTTTAGCTCCTCCGTATGCTACATGATTAAACGTATTATTTCTAATGGTTACATCTTCTACATTTCCAGACTCAAACCAATGAAAAGATTCTCCTCTTAACATAATAGAAGACATCATAGATGAAAATTCATTATTTTCTATAATTATTTTCTTAGGTGTTTTTATAATAATATTTCTAGCTCTATGGTCTCTTACCACACAACCTCTTAACGTAAAAACAGGATTCCATGTTTTGTTTTCTAAAATATCTCCTACTTTTAAATTCGAAGGCACGGCAGTTTCAAAAGTAACGTCTGAATACACATCGTTTACAAAAGTTACACTTTTTACTTTCTTTACTTCTGTCCTATTTGGATCTGGAGACTTTATCAACCAAACTTCATCTCCCTTGTCTGCAAATTTAAACCCAGGTTGCTCATAATGTTTTAACGCAATTCTTACTGTATTTTTATTGATAATTTTATTTACTTCTACATACGTTCCGTGTACATTAGTACCATCGTCTAGCATCCCTTCTAAACGACAATCTTCTACTAAAATAGTTCCTTTACAGTTAGCAAAATGTGTTGCGTCTGCTGTAGTAGAAACCACTCTATCACTTCCTTTCCTTACATAAATTCCACTCTTTTGGATTTTAATGTTTTCTGTCCTTTCAAACAAGAATCCCATTCCTAGTGCATGATGAATAGTAACTCCATTAAAGTTTACATTAAACGAATTTTTAGTTTGAAAAGCAGGAGCGTATCTATTTTGTCCGTGAGGTCCTTTAGAATGTAGTACACTTCCTATTCTTGGATAATGCTTTATATTTCTATTGTAAAACCTCAAAATTCCACCAGGTCTTTTTTCTACTCTTTCAGATCGTAAAGAAGCATCAAATGCACCGTAATCTACACGTTCTTTTTCTTTATCAAAAGCCAAAGTATTCCCTAAACTAGCGTAATGAAAATGTCCTATATTTGGAAACTGTAACTGTCCCCCTGCTACTTTCCAAGAATATCCTTTTTTATAAGGTTTCATTTCATACCAATGTTCTTTTTTGTTAATTGCTGTAATATCTCCCTGAAATACAAAAGGAATATCCCAATCTATCGTAAAGTTATTTACCTGCACATTTTTACAATTAATAAATTGAAAAGGAGCTACTTGATCATGAAAGATAAACTCTGAACCGTTTCCTTCTATCTCAACCCCATTAAAATTTTCAAACAAAAATATAATTCTCTTTAATCCGTTTCCATGATTGGTTACGTATGAAAATTTTTGCTGTGCATAATCTGGTAAAAACTTATAAACCCCTTTAGAAAACACTAACTTTATTTCTTTTTCTTTAGCATTTGCTATGGCATTTCTAACCACTGTAGTAATGTTTTTACTCGGCTTTATATTAATTATTTCTGTTGCATTTACCTGTAATGTAAATACAAATAACAAAAGAATTAAACTTTTAAAAAATTGATGGTTCTTCATTTAAATTTATTTTATAATCTATTTTTATACTTCTTTTTAAACTTTTTAAGTTTTCTTTTTTGTTTTTTAGTTAACAATGTTTCTTGGTCTGATAAAAACCAATATGCTCTTCTTGCTATTAAAAAATTATCTGATTTTTTTAATAAGATGATTAACTTTTCTGTTAATACAGGGAATATAAACTTATTTAATTTTACACTTGTTAAAAACACTTCCATTTCCTGATAATTAAAATTTTGTACCGTTCCACTTAACTGATGGTAATAAAATTCATTCTCTTTTTTACTGGTTTTAGAAACAGCATTTAAACAAGCTATCCTTCTTTGATCGTCTCCTTTGTTAAACAAATGTAACATAGACTGATAATATTTTTCTTCAGAAAGATTTTCAACGTATTGCAGCCCTGTTTTAAAAACAGGATAACTACTTGTTAACATTGCTTTTTCTATTTCCAAAACTGCAACAGTATCAAACACTTGTTTGGTTTGTAAACTCTCTATAGCAAACTTTTTATATGCCTCTTTTTGATGAAGCAGGTAATTATCAATTAAACTTTTACGTGTAAGTTGATTACTGTTTATTTCTCTTATTTTAGTCTTGATTTCTCCATTTGCCCAATGCCAAAGCGTAAAACAAGTCCAAACAGCTCCTTCTACAATTTCGTTAGGAGTTATGGTAGACGTAGCTCCAGAAACAGCATCTACATTTACATTGCCATGCTCTACAAAATCACTTGCGACCAAATCGTTTTTAAACATCGATTTTAACTCGGAATCTTTGTTATTAAGAACCCATTCTAATTTTTTATAATCTTGGGCTGTAAAAGGAACTCCTTCTTTTTTTTCTAATCCCTCTCCTTGTTCTAATTCATACTTTACATACCTACCTAGTTCATCCCAAAACATTCGTACCGTAATTACCTCACAAATGTTTTCTCCACAATTTACAGAGTCTACATCTAAATAGAATTGTTTGGTTTTATTGGGTAAAATTTCTTCTACCAAAAAACATTCAATAGGCTTATGTATATCAATAGCAGGGTGTATAATAGCAACTTTATGTGTAGTTTTAGAATTATTTAAGTGGCTATTAGAGGGTAGAACTACCATTAAGAATACTAAAAAAGTAAGCCTTTTAATAAGTACTAGTGTATTCTTAATGATATTTCTTTTGAATTTAATCATGTATTTTTCGTTCTTATTTTACAACAAAACAACTGTTTTCATTTTTAAGATTCGTAAGCACGAACTTCAAATAACTTAGCTGTTTCAAATCCGTACGTTTCTTTTAAGTGAATACGGATGGCAGTCGTTTTAATTTGATCAAAATCAAATTTTATCAAACGAGCTATATTTGATGTCTTTTCTCCTACTTTTATCCATTTTCCATTAACTCTTGCTTCTAAATCCAAAACCTTTATTAATTCTGGTGGTACAGTAGTAATAAACGTTTTCTTTAACCACTCGTTTAAAGGTTGCTTACGCATGGTTATATTTTTCTGTAAATTGGTGTCGCATTTTACTTCTACTTTAGACAATGTAATAGGATTTTCCCATTCCATTTGAAAAACAGCAGGTAAGGATTCTGATTGCCAGTGATTAATTTGCCCATCTATGTCTCTAGAAATTCCATTAATTACATTTTTTGCATCGCCAGATTTTGTAGAAGATCCAAAAATAACACTTGCCTTTTTAGCTAAATCTTTAGGATCGTTAGCCACTACTTTTGGAATGTAAACATCATCCCTCATTAGCATTTCTTGCAATTGTTTTATGTGCTTGTTACGTACCTCTCTTGG
>CALHCC010000005.1 GCA_937930675.1 uncultured Flavobacteriaceae bacterium | reverse complement strand
GCAGACAATTCTGATTTGCCAAAATTCAATCCTGCTAATTTTAATAGAGCAAGAATATCTGTATCTTTTAAATTTAAAGCAATTCTTAATTTTCTAAAAACAATATTATTGTTCAGTTCTTTTTCTGCTTCTGGAATTTGACCTTCTTTTTTTCCTCTATTTTCAATAATCATTCCGTTTAAAAAGTTTGCAAAAACCTCATCGGATAACGATAAATTTTGTTGTTCTTCTGTATCTTTTTCTAACCACTTTGTTATTTGTTCCCTTTCTACCGTTACATTCACATGTTTAAAAAAAAGAATTATTTTTTCTGGATTGTAATTAAACGCATATTTTAACCTTCTAAAAACATCATTGTTTGTCATTCTTTCTAATTTAATTGTTGCTTAACTGTTTGATACTCCTTAAGCATGTCTTCCATTATTTTTGATACAGATGCTACTGAATCAATCAACCCTGCTATCTGCCCTATTTCTATTTTTCCATCTTCTACCTCCCCTTCAAAGATTCCTGTTTTTAATTTTGCCTCATCGTAAAAAGACTGTAGAACTTCTTTGGATGGATGTGTTTTGTAAAGTGCCAATAGTTTTTGATAATATTGATTTTTTACAATTCTTACAGGTGCTAATTCTTTAAATGTTAGTTGAGTATCGCCATCTTGCAAGCGTGTAATTAGCTTTTTATACTGAATGTGTGCAGAAGATTCTTGACTTACCGCAAACCTACTTCCTATCTGTACTCCCTCTGCTCCTAACACTTCTGCTGCCAATATTCCTCTACCTGTAGCAATTCCTCCTGCTGCAATTAATGGAATGTTTATTTTTTGTTTTACCATAGGAATTAAAGCAAAGGTGGTGGTCTCTTCTCGTCCGTTATGTCCACCTGCCTCAAAACCTTCTGCCACTATAGCATTTACACCTGCTTGTTGTGCTTTTAAAGCAAATTTTATACTACTCACCACATGTACTACGGTAATACCATAACTTTGTAGTTTAGCAGTCCATATATTAGGATTTCCCGCAGAAGTAAACACTATTTTAACGTTTTCTTCTATTACTATTTCCATTAACTGATCTATTGCTGGATACATTAACGGAATGTTTACTCCAAAAGGGTTGTTTGTTGTTTTTTTACATTTTTGAATGTGTTCTCTAAACACTTCTGGATACATAGAACCCGCTCCTATAATTCCTAAACCTCCACAATTACTAACTGCTGAAGCTAATTTGTAACCACTTACCCAAACCATTCCGCCTTGAATAATGGAATATTGTATTCCAAATAAATCTGTAATGCTATTATTTTGCATACACTCCTTTTACTAAATGAATGGTTTTATTGATGTTTTTATACGAATACTTTAAGTAGTAAATTCCATTCGCTAAATGATCAAAACTTACTTGAGAGTTGTTTTCTGTAATCACCTTATTGATAACTAAATTTCCCGTGTTTGAATATACGTTAACTACTAATGGCCCATCGGCATCCTCTAACAACAGAAACGAAAATGTATTGTTCATCTCATCAATCTTAAACATTAAAGGAGGTTCTGTTACATCTTCTGATAAAGACAAACTAGGTAGTAAGTTACTTACGTTTAAAACTCCATAACCACCTTGGCTGGTTGGAGATAAGTAATTTTTGGAATTTTCTACGATCATCTGCCTAATTTCTAAACTTGTTTTAGTTGGAAAAGCTTGCCACAAACAAGCTACTACCCCTGCTATCATAGGCCCTGAAAACGACGTTCCGTTAGAGGTTTTAACCGTGTTGTTTTCATCTACCACATAAACACCCCCTCCTTGTGCTAACGTTTCTGGCTTGGTACGACCGTCACTCGTAGGTCCAAAAGAAGAAAAAGAAGTAATAGATTCATTTGGATTTACTGCACCTACCGCAATAACATTCGCTGCATCTGCAGGAGCTGTAATGTATTTCCACGGATTGTTCCCAGAGTTTCCAGCAGAATTTACAACAACCATTCCCTTTTCTGCGGCTATAGCAGCTCCTCTGGTAATAAAAGTTGTTTTTCCGTCCATATCCTCATACGTATAATTGTATTTAGATTCATCAAACTGATTGTATCCCAAAGATGTATTTAAAATATCTACACCTAAACTATCTGCTTTCTCTGCCGCTTGCACCCATAAGCTTTCTTCTAAAGGGGTTTCTCTAGCCACATCTTCTGTTACAAACAAATAAAAACTTGCTTTAGGAGCTGTTCCTACAAACTCATTTTCTTTAATAGCTCCCATGGTAGACAACACTTGTGTTCCGTGTGTAGAACCTGTATTGACATAAAAATTACTAGATTGACTTACATAATCATACCCTCCCAATATTTCGCCATTTCCCGTATCTCCATCTACCAAATGACCAAAAGCTCCAGCAGTATTCACTCCAAAAAAACCACCATCTATCACTGCTATTTGATACCCTTTTCCGTTAAATCCTACACTATGAAATGCATCTACTCCCAACATAGTTATTTGATTGTTTGCACGGCCATAATTGTATTCTAATTTAGAGTGTAGTTTCTCTATAGTACGAGCTTTGCTTGTTACAGCAGGAGTAACTACTTCAATATTTTTATTTGCAAATTCGATGTGCTCTACAAAAGAAAAATCTAGTAAACTTGTAATGGCTGTTTGAGTTCCAACTACATGCAACGCATTTAACCACTTAGACCTTGCTTTTACCATAACTCCTGTAGCATTAGCGATAGCTACCACATAGCTAGGTGTTAAAGGAACATCTTGTTCGTTAACTTGAATGTTCTGTTGACTTCGTCTATCTAAGGCTCTTTCTGTTAGTATAAACTCTGGCTTTTCTAAAAGTGAACTGGCATTAGGCTTGTCTTTAAAAAATACCCAAGCATGTTCTTGAGCCATAATTACATGACAAAAAGTAAAAATAATACAGGATATACAAAACCTCATAATCTTGCTTTTTATAAAGTTAAGCAATTACTCCCGATCCTAAAAGCTCATCGTCTAAATGCCATGCCACAAATTGCCCTTCTTGAATAGCCGATTGCGAGTTTTCAAATTCTACATACATTCCTTTT
The DNA here is from genome assembly GCA_937930675.1 of uncultured Flavobacteriaceae bacterium. Classification (GTDB taxonomy): domain Bacteria; phylum Bacteroidota; class Bacteroidia; order Flavobacteriales; family Flavobacteriaceae; genus Wenyingzhuangia. The sequence goes on along the minus strand of CALHCC010000005.1, from coordinate 9,637 downwards.
TCGGTTTGATATAGCGTTGCTTTTTCCAAAGGCTGACGATATCTAATTCTCGCTTGTACTTCCATAATATCACCAATGGTTAACGACAAGTCTTTTCGTATCCAATGGAGTTCCTGGTTACTAACAAACAATACTTTTCTGTACAAACCAGGATGATTTTTTCCTTCTCCTGTATAAATTACATTTTCTTTTACATCTGTTTCTATCACAAACAAAGGTTCTTTGGTTCCTCCAACGGCCAACCCTTTACGTTGCCCTTTGGTAAAATAATGAGCTCCTTGATGCTTTGCTACAACTTTACCACTCGCTAATGTATACTCATGTTTTTGACTGTAAAATGCTAGTTCTTCCAATTTATTAGAAAACTGAGGAATTTCTTTTTGATAGTCCTCATAATCTTTCGCTACTTGAACAATTACTCCCTCTCTAGGTTGTAATTTTTGTTGCAAAAACTCAGGCAACCTCACTTTTCCTATAAAACATAAGCCCTGAGAATCTTTTTTTTCTGCTGTCACCAAATCTAGTTCTTTGGCAATTTCTCGTACTTCTGGTTTGGTTAATTCTCCAATAGGAAATAAAGCTTTAGAAAGTTGTTCTTGAGACAATTGACATAAAAAATAAGACTGATCTTTATTGGTATCTATTCCTGCTTTTAACTGATAAATATTCTGATGGTTTTGATCTTGTAATACACCTCTCCTACAATAATGCCCTGTAGCTACGTAATCTGCTCCTAAGTCTAAGGCTATTTTCATAAAAACATCAAACTTAATTTCTCTATTACACAATACATCAGGGTTGGGAGTCCTACCTCTTTCGTACTCTTTAAACATATAATTTACAATACGCTCTTTGTACTCCTCACTTAAATCTACTACCTGAAAAGGGATTCCTAATTTTTCGGCAACTAGCATGGCATCATTACTATCTTCTAACCAAGGACATTCGTTAGAAATGGTGACAGAATCATCGTGCCAATTTTTCATAAAAAGTCCTATCACTTCATATCCTTGTTGTTGTAACAAATAAGCTGCAACACTACTATCTACTCCACCAGAAAGTCCTACTACTACTCTTTTCATATCGTATCAAATTAAAAAGACAGCAAAGATACTATAAAAAAACAGGCCTAATAACATTTAATATTAGGCCTACTTTTTATAGTAATTATTGTACTACTTCTTATTTATTTTATCTTTTTTCTCTTAATATTCTCCAAAATTTGTTCATCACTAAGCCTATTGCCTCTTTTGGACTCTATTTTTATGTTTTGTTTTTGTCTAATGTTTTCTAGAATTTCCTCATCTGTTAATTTTTTAACTTTTTTCTTATTATTTTTTGCCTCGTTTTTTTTCTTTATTTTATCTAAAATAAATTTATCTTCTATCTTCTTTTCTTCTATAAAAACTTCCATTTTAGACGAAATACTCTTTAAAATATCATTATCCTTAGGTTTGGTGTATTTAGGCCCTTCAATAATTTCTCTTTTTCTTCGGATGTTTTGTAAAATTTGTTCATCTGTCATTACAGAATAATCTATTTCTTCTATATTTTGTTTAGACCTTATATTATCTAAGATTTCATCATCTGTTAACTTAGAATATTTTACTACTTCTTCTTTTTTATCTCTAATATTTGCTAGAATTTCCTCATCTGTTAACTTTCTAAGTTTTATCACTTCTTTTCGTTTTGATTTTATATTTCTTAAAATCTGTTCATCAGACATTTCAGCATATTCTTTTTCCCCTAAACTTCTTTTCTTCTTAATATTTTCTAAGATCTGTCTATCTGTTAATTTAGCATATTGTAATTCATCTGATATTTGTTTAGATTTTATATTCGCTAATATTTGTTCATCAGTAAGTTTACTATACTCTAGTACTTCTTTTTTCTTTTTGTTAATGTTTGCTATAATCTGTTCATCTGTTAGTTCTGCATAATCTGGCTCATCAGACTTTTGTTTTCTTCTAATATTAGCTAATATTTGTTCATCTGTTAATTTGGCATACTCTCGTTTCTTCTCCTTTTTTCCATCAATACTTGCCATAATTTGCTCATCATCTGGGTGGTCTCTTTTCTTATTAGGTTCTTTATATCCCATAAACTCACCATCAATATAAAAATCCCACTTACCTACTTTGTAATCTTTATAATACAACCCAGACTCTTTAATATCTCCATTGGTTTCATAAAAAGTAGTTCTACCGTGTAACAAACCATCTTCATACGCCATTTCATGCAACTTGGTTCCTTTTTCAGAATATCGGGTAGCAATACCGTGTAGTTTACCATCTTTATAGATTTTTTCTTCTGCTTTTTTACCATTTACAAAGTAAACCGTTGTTTTTCCATGAATGATCCCTTCGGAATTGTATTCTTCTTTTAAAATAATATTTCCCTTATCATTATAAAATCGCCAAACGCCAATTCTATTTTTCCCTTGCATTTGACCATCACTCTTTAACTTACCGTTAATATTATAAAAAATAACATCTGCAACATCTGTTCCTTTGATAAAGAATTTTTTAATCGTAGGATAGTTATTAATAATTTTATTTTCATAAAAATAAAAATCTCCTACTTCTTTGCCATGAAAAAACTTACCTCTGTACCTTACACGTCCAGATTCGTATCTCTTTTCCCAAACACCATGTCTTTTTCCATTTCCATCCAACTTATTAATATCTTCTTCCTGTGAAAATAAAATTACAGGAAACCATAACATGATAAAGAAAAACTTATTAACTCCCATCTATACAATATTTTATAAACAAAATAAAATCACTTAAAAATAGTTAATTCAGTAGATTTACGTAAACTTATTAGAACTATTTTAAAAAGGAAAATTACAAAGTTTATAGTATACTAAAAAACATCTTTTAACTTTTCTTATTTTAACGTACTTTTGTCGCTTAAATCTTTAAAAAGAAATGAGTTTAACAAATTTAAATGCCATCTCTCCAATTGATGGAAGATATAGAGGAAAAGTTGAATCTTTAGCTGCTTATTATTCTGAAGAAGCTTTAATTAAATACAGAGTTAAAGTTGAAATTGAATATTTTATTGCTTTGTGTGAAATTCCGCTACCTCAATTAGAGGACTTTAACAAAGATTTATACACCGATTTAAGAGCTATTTATAAAAGCTTTAGTGCTGCGGATGCTCAAAAAATTAAGGATATTGAAAGTGTTACCAATCACGATGTAAAAGCTGTTGAATACTTTATTAAAGAAAAATTTGATACATTAAACTTACAAGCTTTTAAAGAATTTATTCATTTTGGATTAACGTCTCAAGATATTAACAACACGGCCATTCCTTTGTCTATTAAAGACATGTTTGATGAGGTTTATGATGCTGAATTAGAAAAAGTCATCCAAAAACTAAAAGAATTAGCTGGTGAGTGGAAAGATGTTTCTATGCTAGCTCGTACTCATGGACAACCTGCTTCACCTACTCGTTTAGGAAAAGAGATTTTAGTGTTTGTAGAACGTATAGAACAGCAAATTAACTTGTTAAAACAAGTTCCTCATGCAGCTAAGTTTGGAGGTGCTACAGGAAATTTTAATGCACACCATGTAGCCTACCCTACTATTGACTGGAAATCTTTCGGAACAGACTTTGTAGAAAACATTTTAGGTTTACAACATTCTTTTCCTACTACTCAAATAGAACATTACGATCATATGGCAGCTATTTTTGATGCTGTTAAAAGAATTAATACCATTATTATTGATTTGGATAGAGATATCTGGACTTATGTTTCTAACGATTACTTTAAACAAAAAATTAAAAAAGGAGAAGTAGGATCTTCTGCCATGCCACACAAAGTAAACCCTATTGATTTTGAAAATTCTGAAGGAAATTTAGGAATTGCCAATGCTATTTTTGAACATTTAGCAATTAAACTCCCTGTTTCTAGATTACAACGTGATTTAACAGATTCTACCGTATTAAGAAATGTAGGAGTTCCTTTTGGACATACCTTAATTGGTTTTGCCTCTACTTTAAAAGGTTTGGGTAAATTGTTAATTAACAGAGATGCTTTTGCTAAAGATTTAGAAAATAACTGGGCAGTGGTAGCAGAAGCCATTCAAACAATTTTACGTAGAGAAGCGTACCCTAATCCGTACGAAGCGTTAAAAGGATTGACTCGTGTTAACGAAAAAATAACAGGACAAACCATTGCTAATTTTATTGATACTCTAGAAGTTTCTGATGAAATTAAAACAGAATTAAAAGCAATTACACCTAGTAATTATACCGGAATTTAATGAAATTCTTAATTACTTTTTTTTTACTATCCGTTTTATGTGCTTGTACTGCAAAGCATAAAACGGATATTCTTTTTTTTAGAAAAGGAACCTTTAAAACGTACGTGGGTAAAAGAAAGGATAGTTCCTATTTTTTTAGAAACGATAAAACTCAAATAGAAACCTATCGCAATAAAAAAGACACCTTTGCGATTACTTGGAAGTCTAATTTTGAGTATGAACTACGTAAAAAAAATCCACGTACCAAATTAGACAGCTTGCCTTTTATTGTAAAAATAACAGCCATTAAACAAGACTATTATAAGTTTAAAGGTTATTACTTAGGTAGCAATTTTAAACAAGATGGTATTACTTATAAATTAAAGGAATAACCATCTTAGCATCTAAAAAAGAAAAATTTTATAATTCATTATATTCTAACTACAGGATAAATTAATTCAGCAAATAAGCATTTTATATTTTTCCTATAACCATTTTTACAATCTTTAAAAAAGAAAAAGGTTTTAAAAATTTGCATGCATACCACTTAGTGGTTTTTAAGAAAAATATTAAATTTACAAGTATGCTGCATCCATTCTTTTATTTATTTTTTGTTATCTGTTATTCTTTACAATCTCAAAAAAAGTTTACAAAACAAGATAGTATTAGAGGTAGTGTAACTTTAGAACGCAGTTGGTGGGATGTAAAAAAATACAATTTAGACGTTCATGTATATCCTGACGATAAAACCATTCGCGGAAAAAACACCATTACATATAAAGTATTAAAATCGTATCAAAAATTACAGTTTGAGCTTCAAGAACCTTTAGTGATAGATTCTATACTACAACAGCATCAAAAACTTAAATATTCTAGTACAGGAATTAGTTATTTTGTAGACTTACAAAAACAACAACTACAAAACCAAACAGAAACACTTACTATCTACTACCATGGTAAACCCAAAAAGGCAAAAAATCCGCCTTGGGATGGAGGAATTATATGGAGCAAAGATATTTTTAACCAACCCTTTATTGCATCAGCCAACCAAGCCATTGGAGCGAGCATTTGGTGGCCTTGCAAAGATCACCCTACAGACGAGGCAGAACAAGTGACTATTAAGATTACTGCCCCTTCTCAATTGGTTAGCGTGTCTAACGGAAGGTGTACAGAAATTGTAAAAAACAAAGATGGTACAGATACTTATACTTGGCAAGTAAACAACACCATTAATACCTATGGAGTTAGCTTAAACATTGCAAACTACACTCATTTTAAGAATGTATACAAAGGGCTTAAAGGAAAGTTAGACTGTAATTATTATGTGCTATCTCATAATTTCTTAAAAGCCAAAACTCAATTTAAAGATGTTTTTAAAACGTTAACCGCTTTCGAGTATTGGTTTGGATCTTATCCTTTTTATAAAGATGGCTACAAACTCGTAGAAGTTCCTTATCTAGGTATGGAACATCAGAGTTGTATTGGCTACGGAAATCAATATAAAAACGGATATTTAGGAAACCCTATGGGACTCTCTGACTGGGCCTTAAAATTTGATTACATTATTGTTCATGAAACTGGACACGAATGGTTTGCCAACAGTATTACTTGTAAAGATGTTGCCGATTTATGGATTCACGAATCGTTTACCACGTATGCCGAAAGTTTATTTTTAGAATACTTCTATGGAAAACAAGCGGCTGATGAATATGTACAAGGCTTAAAACCTTATGTTAAAAATGACAAGCCTATTGTTGGAGAATTTAATGTACATCACCACGGAAGTAATGATATGTATTTTAAAGGAAGTTTAATGTTACATACACTAAGACATTTAATTAATGATGATATCCTTTGGAAACAAATCCTAGAAAAGATTTCCACAACGTTTTACCATCAAACCGTAAGTGGAAAAGAACTTATTGATTTTATAAATAATAACACAACCATCGATGTTATTCCATTTTTTAAACAATATTTAAACACTACTCAAATTCCTCAATTATTACTAAAGCAACAAGGTGATGAGGTTTTATACAAATGGATAAATGTGATTGATGGATTTAATTATGCTATAGAAATTAGTGTTAACAATTTAAAAACCTGGATTACACCTAAAATTAACGAATGGACTTCTTTACAAGGATCTATTAAAGACATTAATATAAATCCTAATTTTTATATACAACAAAAGATGGTAAAGTCACGCGAATTTACGCAATATTAATAGATGGCTTTTCAGTAAAATCGCTTCAATATATTTTTGTAAACCACATCGGTCGAGATGCTAAAGTAATCACTGATAAATAGAGAAACTATAGATCTACTTCAAAGCATATGATATTACATAACTTAAAAGTAATAATGGTCTAAATTTTAAAGTACTTCACTCAATAATACATCAAGTTAAACCATGGATAAAAATCACTTATTTATGAGTAAATAATCAAAATCTCAACGGCTATTTTAATGAATTCTGTTATGGAATTAATCGGTCACAAAACAAGGGTACGATTTTTAATAATTTAATATATAGAATGGTTATAGCTTATAACATTCATCAGTCAAAATTGATTACTAATCTCTATTAAAAGGGCTTACAAACATCATAAAGACCGTATTCCTAGAACTATCTCGTACGCTATTAAAAGTTGAAAAAAAAAGATAAGTTCTTATATTTAACGGATGATGTCGTAATAAAACCTATATTTTTAACCCTAAAAAAAATCCATTATAAAATGGACGATGCCTCTTAGAAATTAGAGAGCAATACTACATCAATTTTTAGCTATATTTGAAAACAGTATTCAGCTATAATAGCTAGCTCCTCTTCCTAAAACTTACACAAGTTAAGGAACAGTGTCTGTTTATTTTAAATAAATCACCTCTCCTCTTCCATCCGAAGAATTACTCCCTATTAAAAAACTCGTAGAATTAGGCAATATTTTAAACAATACTTCTCGAAATCTATGGGTTGCTATTTGATGAATAATGTTTTGATAAGACATTGATTTTTCTTCAAACCAAATTTCTTGTATATCATACTTTCTAATATATTCTTCTAACTTTATCACTTCTGATGATGCAATTCTTGTTATTTTCTTATTCAATTGCAAATCTACATTAACATCTCTTTCTCCTACAAACAATATTCTTTCTGTATCTTCTATTAAAATAGGAGCATTACTTAACTTAAAATATTTTATTAAAAACCATAATTTAACACCAACTCTCATCAGCAGACAATCTATACCAGTAAGTTTTAGGTGCTTTTTGTAAAAAATATTCATAGCTCCATAAAAATGTCTCAAATATTTTACATCTTTTCTGGTACTTTCTCCTTTGTAATGAATTACAACAGACTCTCCGTTATAATAATTTGTATATCCTGCTTTTGTTAACTTATAACTTAAATCAATATCTTCTCCGTACATAAAATAATCTTCATCAAAACCTCCTACTTCAAGATATCTATCTTTTTTCATTAACATAAAAGCCCCTACCAATACCTCTACTTTTCCTACACCATCTTTTGTTAAATAATTAGCGTAATACCCACCACGGTTAGAACCTAACATTCTAAAAAAAGATTTTTTAGGAGTTGGCAACCCTCTTTTACTTTCTGGTAAAAAACGACCGATTCCATCCATTAAACGAACACCTAAAGCTCCTAAATCTTTTTGACGATCTACAAAAGGTAAAATTTCTTGAAATAAATTTTCTCCAACAACCGTATCAGGATTCAAAATTAAAACATATTCTCCTTTAGCAATGTTTACTCCTTGGTTATTCGCCTTTGAGAAACCTACATTCTCGGTATTCTCTATTAAAGTAATTTCAGGAAATCTGGTTTTAACCATTTCGCAACTTTTATCTTTAGAAACATTATCTACTACAATAATTTCTCCATCAATAGTAGTAAGTGCCTTTTGTACACTTAACAAACAGAGTTCTAAAAAATAACGAACATTATAATTAACAATAACTACAGATACTTTCATTTACAAATAAAAAGAATACATTAATGCGTAAATATAATTTTAAATAAAAAATTAACTAGAAAAAAGTATAAAAAAAGCCTTCCAAATAAATTTGAAAGGCTTTGCGGTCTGGACGGGACTCGAACCCGCGACCCCCTGCGTGACAGGCAGGTATTCTAACCAGCTGAACTACCAGACCGTTGCTGTTAGCGGTGGCAAATATACAACTAAACCCTAGTTATACAAAGGATTTTACTCTGTTTTTTATTTAAAAAATGAATTCAAAAAATAGAAGACTAAAAATCAATATTTTAGACATAAAAAAAGATCACTTTTACGGTGATCTTTTTTTATAAAGCTATTATTTATTAAATATGTGCTTCTATTTTTTGTGCATATGTAGCTTTTGGAGCTACTCCAACTTGCTTATCTACAATTTCACCATTCTTAAAAAGCAATACGGTAGGAATGTTTCTTACTCCGTATTTTGCTGCAAATTCTTGATTTGCATCTACATCTACCTTACCTACAACAGCTTTACCTGTAAACTCTTCTGTTAACTCATCTATAATAGGAGCTACCATTCTACAAGGTCCACACCATGCAGCCCAAAAGTCTACCAATACAGGTTTGTCTGATTTTAATACTACCTCATCAAATGTTGCATCTGTAATTTCTAATGCCATAATTTTATATCTTTATATTATTGATTTTATTTTTAAATAATACAACAAATGTATAGAAATATTTTAGCTTATAAACTATACTATTAATTGCTTTTTCTTATAAGTCCATAATTACTAATGATACTTACAACTTTTATTGTTCTGCCATATTAGGACTTAACCATCGTTCTGCTTCTGAATGACTAATTCCTCGTCTTTCTGCAAAATTATGAACTTGTTCTTTTGTTATTTTCCCTAATCCAAAGTAATTAGCATCTTTATGAGCAAAATAATGACCTGAAACAGATGCTGTAGGAAACATCGCTAAACTATCTGTTAACTCCACTCCTATATTTTCTTTAACATTTAACAGCTCCCACAGTTGTATTTTTTCTGTATGATCTGGACAAGATGGATATCCTGGTGCGGGACGAATACCTTGATACGCTTCTTTTATCAACTCTTCGTTAGATAATTCTTCTGCCTTTGCATAACCCCAATCTTCTTTTCTTACCTTATCATGTAAATATTCTGCAAAAGCTTCTGCAAATCTATCAGCCAAGGCTTTTACCATGATACTATTATAATCGTCTAAGTCTTTTTTATACTCTTCTGCTTTTTCTTCTACACCAAAACCGGCTGTAACACAAAAAGCACCAATATAATCTTCTAAACCTGTTTCTTTAGGTGCTATAAAATCTGCCAAAGCTCTTTGCGGTTTCCCTTTTGCCTTTTTAGA
>CALHCC010000004.1 GCA_937930675.1 uncultured Flavobacteriaceae bacterium | reverse complement strand
CCTTGGTATTCCACGTCTGATAACTTCATTTTAAGCCCTAACTTAATAATGATTTCTCTTCCTCTTTTTTGAGTTTCGGTTTCTTTACTTCTTGCTTTTTCCCAAGTTTCAATGTCTTTTACGGTAGCTTTTCTGTAAATTTTCTTCACTTCATCACTATCTACCGCTACTTTTTTCTTTTTCATTTGAATTTTCACCAATTCTCCTGTTAAAGAAACCGTTCCTATATCGTGTCCCGGATTGCCTTCTACAGCAACCACTTCTCCAATGGTTAATTGAAAATTTTTCTCGTTTTTATAAAAATGTTTTCTTCCGTTCTTAAAACGTACTTCTACAATGTTAAATGGTTTTTGACCTGTGGGCAATTCCATGTTAGAAAGCCAATCAAAAACCGTTAATTTATCACAACTTCCAGTACCACAACTCCCATTGCTTTTACACCCGTTAGGTATTCCTCCGTCTTTAGTTGAGCAACTAGTACAGCCCATATTTTATGTATTATTTCACACCAGTGTGTAAGATTCGTAATTAAAATAGAAAATTGAACTCACAATTTTCTAATAGTTTTTAAAGATATAATTATTCTAAGAGAAAGTAAAACTTATCTGTTTCTTAACGAATATTATACTTTAGTTGTTGTGTATTTGGACTAAGAAAAACATATCTTCTCAAATAAAATTTTGTACGGACTTTGTATTGAAAACATTATTTTTTGTTTTAGAATAAACTTTCTCAATACAATTTTCTTCCGAAAATTACTCGAAACAATCATTTTAAAAATCTATGTTACTTATGCCAGATTCACGAGTTTAATTATTTTTTAAATTTTAAAACTTCGGAACGTCCTTTCTTAAAAATTTTATTACTGTTAGAGGTTCCTTTACGCAATTCTTTTTGTTCTTCGTAAGGTAAGGCATGAATTTCTTTACAACTATCAGAACAACATTCGTTCATTTGTTCTTTACAAGAATCACATTGTATAAACAAAAGATGACAAGCCTCGTTTGCACAATTTACATGTGTATCGCAAGGTGTACCGCATTGATGGCAATTAGAAATAATATCTTCTGAAATTCTTTCTGACTTCCGATGATCAAAAACAAAATTTTTCCCTTTAAACTTATTTTCAATTCCTTCTGCTTTCACCTGTCGGGTATATTCTATAATCCCTCCTTCTAACTGAAATACATTTTTAAACCCTTTATATTTATAGTAAGCACTGGCTTTTTCGCATCGAATTCCACCTGTACAGTACATCAATAAATTTTTATCTTCTTTATGATCTTTTAAGTCTGCCTCTATAATATCTAAAGAATCTCTAAAGGTATCTACATCTGGAGTAATGGCTCCTTCAAAATGTCCAATTTCACTTTCGTAATGATTTCTCATATCCACACAAATGGTGTTAGGATCTTCCAAAAGTTGGTTAAAATCTTTTGCATTTAAATGTACTCCTTTATTGGTAACATCAAACAAATCATCGTTTAAACCATCGGCTACAATTTTATCTCTAACCTTTACTTTTAACTTTAAAAACGATTTATTGTCTTGTTCAATGGCTACATTTAATCGAATGTCTTTTAAAAAAGAAATACTATCTAAATGTGTTTTAAAGGTATTAAAATTTTCTGCGGGTACGGATATTTGAGCATTAATTCCTTCTTTAGCGATATAAGTTCTCCCTAACACATCTATTTTATTCCATTCAATAAACAAATGGTCCCTAAACACTTGTGGATTTCCAATATGATGGTATTGATAAAAAGAAATGGTTAAACGGTCTTGTCCCGCTTGGTCTATGAGTTGTGCACGTTCTGCCGCGCTTAACTTATTATACAGTTGCATGCTATATGAATTTAGTTAAACAAAATAATATAGCAAAGATAACAAAAGATTAAATAGCTATTTACGGATTGTGTGCATTAAAAAAAACTCCTTGCAAAAAATACGCTTTAATGCAAGGAGTTTTTAAACTAAACTAAAACTATGAAAAACTAAACTTATTATTTATATAACAAACGCTATGCCAAAAAACAAAAAAAGCAATAACAGATGTTATTGCTTTTTTTGTTTTTTATGTTGTTTTACCTATTCTACTCTAAATACTAGCGGTAATGTAAAAAGTAAGTTTACTTTTTTACCATTCTGACTTGCTGGAACCATTTGAGGAATTTTATTTAATGTCTTCTTAAACTCATCTGCTAATTTCGGATTCTTAGAGCGGACTCTAATTTCCGTAACCTTCCCATTCGTATCAATTTTAAATATTGCTGCTAATCTTTGTATTCCTGTCAATCCTAAATCTTCAGCGATTTCTGTTCCATCAAAGTTTCTAGTAATAAACTTATTAATCTTTTTTTGGAAACAAGCCTTTTTATCTTTTGCTTTTTCACAACCTGGATAAATAGCTGGATTCTGAATTGCTGCAAAAGGAACGTCTTCATAGGTTACCTCTTCTGTTTCTTCAGAATACTCTATTTGTTCTATTTCTACAACATCATCAACCTCTGCTTCTGTGGTTTGTATCACTACCTCTTCTATAACTGCATCGTCTTCCACTTTTTCAAATTGCTCTGGAGATGGCGGCGGCGGTGGTGGCGGTGGTGGCGGTGGTGGAGACGTTGGTTGTTGGATATCTACTAACACCATATCTTCCACTTCTTCCGATTCTAAAGTTACAGTCTGTAACTCTTCAACTACCCTATCGTACGTTTTGTGTTCTATAGCAATATAAACTATATACAACGCTAAAACCAATCCTAATAAGGTAAATACCTTGCTAAAATTTTCGAGGTTTGATTTTGGATTCTTTTTAACTTCCATTTTTATTCAGTTCAATTGAATTTTAAGTTTGCTAAAATAACGAAATTAGAATTACACATGCAAATATATACGGTTAACTAATTTGAAAAAAAGACAACCAAATAGTATTCCTATTGAATTTGCTGCAATATCTAAAAAATCGCCTGTTCTGTAAGCAGTTAACTTTACTTGCATAATTTCTATTATTGCACCAAATAACACAATAGATAGTATTAAAACAACTAATCTTACTTTTATTTTATTTAATTGATAAGATAACACCCAAAAAAATGTCATTGTTGCATATGCAAAAACATGCTCAAACTTATCTGTATAAGCATATTTAAGATTGGGAATTCCGTCCATTTTAATAAGACTTAACACCAAAATTAACACACTACATCCTATCGCAAAAAATAGGCTATTACGCTCCAATAAGTGCTTTATAAGCTTCTGCATTTAAAAGATTTTCTACATCCGACATATTTTCTGGTTGTACTTTAATCATCCAACCTTTTCCGTACGGATCTTCATTTACTGCCTCAGGCTCATCTTCTAGACCTTCATTAAACGCAATAACTTCTCCTGTGATAGGCATAAATAAATCTGACACTGTTTTTACTGCTTCTACAGAACCAAAAACTTCGTTGGCAGCTACGGTTTCATCTAATGTATCTACGTCTACATATACAATATCACCTAACTCACTTTGTGCAAAATCTGTAATACCAATCACAAGAGTATCTCCTTCTACTTTTATCCATTCGTGATCTTTGGTGTATTTTAATTCTTCTGGAAAATTCATGTCTTTTATTTTTAGTTTCCTAGGTTATATACTAAACTTATTCCTCCGTTTATAGATTGTCTTGGATACAAGGTAGATATCGCAAAACTCGAAACATTATGATCATAATACAGAGAAGCTGTAAAACTACGACTTAAATTATAATCTGCCGCAACTTTAATTCCTAATAAATTTTGCCCTCCTACAGGTTGACTCGTTTGTGTATCTACGCTTCTTATATTGGTAAGATCTGTTTTAAAAGAAACATCCGCTTTAATATTTATATCTCCTTTTAAAGTTCTTCTCTTTCTTAAAAACTTTGTTTTAATCTTAACGTCCTTAATTCTATACCCTAAACCAAAAATATATTCTCTTCCATTCACTTCTGATAAGGTTGCATTATTTAAGTTTAATGCTAAGGTCCTATTAGTATTAATAGTCCCTCTAAAAGATAGTGAATTTTTTAACTTAATATCTAATTTAATCAAAGGAGAAAAAGCATCTACCAAAGTGATTCCTCCATAAATAAAGTCATCTGGTTGAAATGGATTTGAATCATCTGGATTTAAATTGTTAGAAAAATTGTTAATGGTGTATGATGAATTGTACCCATGACTTACCGTAAAATTACTAAATCGCTTCTTAAAGAATTCTAATTTCATTAAACCTCTATAACTTAATTGCCAATTAGGTATCGGTATTTTTTTAAAAATGGTTTTATTAGAACTTCTAGCATCATTTCCTCCATACGCTGCTAAAAAGGAATGAATTAACACTTCTTGACTATTTAGTGCTTGGCTATCTAATCGCTCTCTTGCCTGTTGTTGCAAAGCTGGATCTGATATTCCATTCAATTGATTTTGTATATCATTTTGCCTGTTAGGGTGTATTTGATCTAAAATTTCAAATCTATTCTGCACAAACGTATTAAACAATTCTTCTGGATCGCTATTAACCGCTGTTTTAATTAACGAATAAGAGATATTAAAGTTCCCCGAAGTTGTTTCTTGAGAATTTTGTATGTTATCTTCTCCTTCAACAAAGTCTATCTGCTGTTGTGTACTTTCAGCAAAACTCCTATCTCCGGTAAATTGAATATTTAAATCTGGAATAGGTTTTACCGTAACATCGTAATTTAAAGTAGTAAATTTAGTTCTGTTAAAATTTCTATTAAATATAGGTCCGTTAAGGTCTCTTCTTACAAGCCATTCATTGGCAACAGCTCTATTTAAAATATTAGACTGCCTACCAAAAACATAACCCAATCCGGGAGCATATCCTCCTCCAATTCTATTTTGTCCTAAAAAGCCTACTTCTGGCACATAACCATCTAAAGAACTGCTTGAGTTTTCGTTATAACTTATTCTTGCTGTTTTAAATGCTGTTAAAAAATTATACAGTACATCTCCAGCTGTTACTTTCTTTTTAGCCTTATTTCTACCAATAGTAGGCTTACTACTCTTATTGGTCTTTTTAAATAACTTTTTAAGCCCTATAGTAGTGTATAATTTAGAGAAATTTAAAGTACTAGATATGTTATGCGTATTTCCATTCTGTATAGTATTTCCTATATCCTCAACAAAAGAAGGTGATGCCGCTTGCCAATTAAAATTTGCATTGTACGAGTAATCTGCATTAATAAAATTTAACAACGGTATTTTATCAATAGGTATTTTGTAGGTAACTGTTAAAGCTTGATTGTAATTATTAGGTCTACCTAAATTAAAAAAATCTGAATACAAATCAATAGCATCTGTATCTCCAGAGGTTTCAAAAGAATCAAAAACATTGTTATTACTTGCATTAAAATCTAAATTAATTGCTTTGGTTAACTGATACCCTATTCTGTAATCCCAATCAAACATAAAATTACGTTGTCTTAAAGTAGGTATTACAACACTCCCTTCTCCAGGCTCTAACAAATCTCTTGTTTTATATTCACTAAAATTCCTATTAATAGCTCCATTAACAGCAATATTAGAAGGCAATAAATTAAAATTAAAGTCTCTTAGTATAGAAAGATTTTTATTTTTTAAGAAGCCTATTTTCTTAAAAGGAGTTACCTCTATCTGCTTAAATTTAAACGCATAGTTGGCAGAAGCATTTACGGTTTGTTGTACATCGGTTTCTACGGTATAACTTTCGTTGGTAGCTTCGCTGTAACTGTATGAAACACTTAAATTTTCTACATCGTATACTTTGGGTTTTCGTAAACTTCCTTCGTTTCTATCTTTTTTAACATTAATTAAACTAATACTTTTACGTTTACTTATAATATCTGTAGAACTACTATTTGGATTGATATCTTTTGCATCTTCGGATAATACGTCTTCGTATTTAGGGTCAAACTTTGGGGTTCTAATCTCTTCGGAAATTGTATAATTTAAAGGAATTTTAACATTCCAAGTATTTGGTAACAGTTGCCCTACATTTACACTTGTATTAATGCTATAATTTTTAATTTCTTCTTGACTTCTTTCGTTTACACTTTGGTCTATACTCCCAAAACCAACCGATTGATATCCTCCGTTTACAGAAACTCTTGCAAAGTCTGCAAAATTTGCATCTGCAGATATCTGTCCAGCCCAACCTCCATCGTTGTCAAAACCACTCAATCTCAACTCGTTAAACCAAATTTCTGCAGATTTTGTACTACTGTCTAAGTTTTTAATCCCCATAAAAATGGTTCTTACATTAGATAGATTTGGGTTTCCTTTAACTCGTAATGCCGTTCTGGTGTTGTCAACGGTAGCAGGATATAATTCATTCCTCTTCGGTTTATCTACATCGAGTTTATTCCTATCTATTAATTCATCTCTATTTAACTTTACTCTTGTTAAATCAAACAAAGAAACATCTAAATTGTTTTCTTCTGGCCAAACCTCTGAAGCATTTAAAGCATTGGAAGCGGATAAATTGGCAACTTCTGTGATACTCAAAGGAACTTCTATCTGATAAAAGTTATCATTTGTATCACTCCCCAATCTAATCACGGCTATCAAGTCATCATTTTCTACCGTATTGGCTAGTAATTCTTCTGCATGCATAAACATTCTTAAACGCTTAAACATACGCATATCTATATTTACGTTTTTAAAGACTCCTACAGTTTTGTTTTGTTCTAAATCGTCTATACTAACGGTTAAAGATTGTTCGTTTTGTTGTAGAACACTTGACGTTCCTTGTAAGTTTTCTCTAGATATAGTAGGTGGTAGTACATAATTAATAGGCACTCTTCTTTCGTTTTCTTCAATATTTACCACTCCCGTTTCAATATTGTTAATTTCAGTTGTAGGATCTATTGGGTCTTCCGTACCATTTTCTTGAATCACCTCATCGTAAATTCTCCAATCTCCTCTTACCATTTGAAAATCTGCAAAACGTAAGTTAATAGGGGTTTCAAAATCCGTTAAAAACATACGCATAAATCGAATGGATTGAAAACTATTAATTCCTCCTACAGATTCTCCTGAATTAATAGGTACTCTAAACAAATACCATTTAAAATTTCTTTCTGTACCATTTTCTAAATTAACGGTCGTAGTTCTCTCGTCTATAATTAATGGGTTGGTTCCTTTGCTTAAAGAGTTTTTAGATAAGTCTACTTTGTATTGCCAGTAAGAGTCTACCGTATTCATGGTTTGATCTCTATCTGCATCTTCTACATCTGGATTGTTAGTTGCAGAAGTAGGGAACGATTCCGGATTGATTCCTGCGGTAGGCGAGTTTCCTTGTGGATTGTTAAAATCTTTATACCTTCTTAAAATAGAAGCATTTTGATCATCGTATTCTCTACCTCTAAAAAAACGATAGTTATCCTGCGATGGATCTTCTAACGCTAATAATTCGGCAGGTATCCCTATTTCATCTAATCTTTCTTTTTCTCTCTCATCATCCATTCCATCAAAACCTACATCTTGATTTTGTCTTGCGGTATCTCCATCTCCAAAAGCATACAATAATGAATTCTCTGTAGAAACGTCTGCCACATTTGTCTCATCAACAGTAATAGGATTAAATACACCATCTTCTGGCAATCCATTTTCAAATCCTTTTCTACCATCTTTTAAAATATCTTCTGAGATACTTCCTAGGTTTAAATACAAGGTTCCTCTTTGATTTAACAACCTAGATTGATCTACCACTAATTCTGATTCTGTATTGCTTCTAATACTATAATTGTCATACGGATCTTGCAACCAAAACTCTATATACTGAATGTTGGATCTTTGAAAATCTGTCGTAATTAATCCTCTAGTAATTCCTGCCCAATTGTTTTGTGGATCATCTAATTCTAATGGGTTACTGTTGGAACCTGTAACATTTTCGTAATTATAAGGTCCACGTTCGTTAGGGTAGTAGGTTAAATCAAAGGTTCTTAAGTTATTTCTTTGGGTAACATCTAAGCTTCTTTCTGGAAACAGTTCTCTACTCTCTACAGGTCTCACTTCTGCCCTAGACAATTCGTCAGGATCTATATTCCTTGGCCTTAGAGAAGATGAATTGTAAAACAATTGATCGATAATGTACCAGGACAATTTTGCTCTTTTTTTACCTGACTCTATATTGTTATTATTAGCCTGTCCATTTAATCCTACTCCAAAATCTTTACCTGTACCAAACCCTAAAGGGACACTAGATAAGGACCAATTTTGAACAATCCCCACATTAATAGGGATTTGTGCTCCTTCAAAATCATCAATATACGTAGTTGCCTCTCCGCCAATGTCTATACTAGACGGCGTATTGGGCCTTAAATAAGCAAAATCTCCTCTAACAGAAATATTAGAAGGAGCATCAGTGTCTATGTTCGGCAAGTAATTTACCAAATCTGTTAACTGAGAAACCTCTGCACTGTAATTTACATTTAACCCAAAAATAGAGTTATTAATAGGGTCTTGTCCAAATTGAACCTTATTCGAAATAGGTTTTTCGCTTACATTTAAAAAAGTAGCTCCTAACACAAATTGATCGCTAAACTTATGTTCTACATCTACCCCTACAAATGTCTTTCTTTGTTGATTAAAAAAAGTATTATTTTCTAAAGAAACATTAATAGCTTGTCCTGAAGACTCTATAGCAGGATTGATAATTTTTACTCTTCCCGCAAAATAATCTACTGTATAATCTACCCCTTCTATTAAAGGAATTCCTCCTGCTGTAACAGTTACAGAACCTCTAGGCACATTAAAAGCCCCTAAAGAAATTCCATCTGCTGCACTTGAGGTGTACAATCCTTTCATTAAAAATTTATCTCTCTCCTGAAATTCGTTTTCGGCCACAGAAGCTGTTGTAGTATACAACTCATTAAATACAAAACGATCTACATCTGCTGGATCCCCACTTAACACGGCTTCTAAATCTCTACCAAAAGGTTCTATCACAGGAAAAATAATAGATCCGTTTCTAGAGTTTACTGTTAATCCTTCTACAAAATCAAAAAAACCATCTCCCCTTTCGTGATTTCTTCCGGGTGCGTTAGGTGTTAAATTATTATTAGGATCTAGTCTATCTAACCTCGTAATATTTAAAATGGTTCTTTCTTTAATTGATTGTTCGTTAGCACTAAATAAATTATTAGTTGCTTGCCCTCTAAAATCATCTCTATACAGTACATTAAATCGAAACCCTTCTCTTTGCAAATTAAATGCTCCAATACTATAAACATTTTTCATTAACAAATTCCAAGAAACATCTGTAGTATTAATTAATTGAGGTCTAATTAATTTTACAACTAAATTTTGATTGCTATCAATTCCATCTGTAGACAATTCTCCTACCCTAAAGGTTTGTCCTCCCGTAGTATATTCATAAGCAACGGCTAAAACATCTCCATCATTTAAACGAGCATTTAAAGAGATATATCCTAATTGTCTATGAAGCGTATATTCTGATTCTGTTAACTGTCTTGCATTCTCTACAATAGCAAATTCTCTACCTTGTTGCAATCCTGTTAATACTGTAGGTACATTTTGAATATCTCTTAATGCAGCT
Source organism: uncultured Flavobacteriaceae bacterium (assembly GCA_937930675.1). Taxonomy (GTDB): domain Bacteria; phylum Bacteroidota; class Bacteroidia; order Flavobacteriales; family Flavobacteriaceae; genus Wenyingzhuangia. Next base: position 10,714 of record CALHCC010000004.1, on the reverse strand, counting down.
TGGTTTGTTCCTATAAATCTATTTAAGGTATTGGCATCGTTTCCAGGAATATTAGCTCCATTAATAGGTGTTTCTTGTACAAAACCTGTTTGATTGGTTATGTTACTAACACTTGAATCGTAAACATCCGTTCCAGACTCTCCTACATCTACCAATCCTACTACATTTCTAATATCTTGCGTATTGGTACTTCTGTTGGTTACCCAAACCTCTACTTTGGTAATTTGTATGGCAGAATTAATTAAAGGCAATCTTTCTAAAGATCTATTATAATTATTTCTAAAATACTGTCCCAAGAAAAAATGTCGGTTGTTGTCGTATTGCGTAGTTCTTAATTCAAACTCTGTTAAAGCAGATCCTCCTTGTGCAATAATACTTTTAGATTGAGATTGTTGTTGAGAGAATACTCCCGTTACCGTAGTCGCTCCAAATTGCAATTTGGCTTTTACACCAAACAAACTTTGAGAACCCGTAATTAAGTTGTTTTTAACATCCATGTTGATGTTACCTACCTCTAAACTTCTTAAAATATCATCTTCTCCGGGTTCATATTCTAATTTTAATTGATTTTGAAATGAAAACGTAGATTGTGTATCAAAATTAACTTCTGCATTTAATCTTTCTCCCACTCTTGCAGTTAAATTTGCTCTAATTTGTTGGTCGAATTCTGGAGTAATACTACTTCTATTTTCTTCTGATAAAAGAGGGTTTTCTATGTTTTGATACAACGCTCCCAACCTTAAAGTTACCGAACCTCTAGGAACTAAACTTATTTCGGTTCCACCAAACAAGGTTTCAAAAAACTTGTTATTTACGTATAAAGAAGGGAGTAAATTTTTTTGATCTTCTTCGGTCCCTTTTTTTCCTGCAATAGCAGCCGTTTTGGTATTAAAGTATTCTTGAATATCTTGTTTTAACCTATACTTTTGATATTCTTCTTCTGTTAAATAAATAGGTGTTGTAAAACTAGAATTCCCTATTCTTTCTCTAACAATATACCTACCAATCTTGTAATCGTATTCTATTTTTTTTTCTGATGGATTTTTTAAATAAAGTGTTCCGTCTTTTTGATTGTCAAAAGAATAAGTGTGAGGTGCTTTAAGGGAGTCTGATACTTTCTCCTGACTATATCCGCTTACTACAATAAATAGTGATATATATATTATTTGAAAATAGTTCTTCAAATTAGTTACAATTTTTTTAACGCTAATTTAATAAGTTTTTCAACACTAGCATTAGGTGTTTCTTTTAAAATAGAAGTCACTACTTTTTCGGCTTGTCTTTTTACAAATCCTAAAACTTCTAAAGCAGATAACGCTTCATCTTTCACACTATTGTCTAATAAGGAAGAAGTTTCTTCAATATTATACGTTTTTACAATTTTATCTTTTAACTCTATAATTACTTTTTGAGCGGTTTTTGCTCCAATTCCTTTTACAGATTGTATTAAAGCTACGTTTTCTGAAGCCAACGCATTTTGAATTTCTTCTGTAGTTAACGAAGATAACATGGTTCTTGCAATACTAGGACCAATACCAGAAACCGAAATTAACAATTTAAAAATTTCTCTTTCTAACGTACTTGTAAAACCATACAACGTATGTGCATCTTCTTTTACAATAAGTTGTGTGTATAGTGTTACTAATTCTGCATCGGGTATTTGAGAATAGCTATTTAAAGATATATTTAAAAAATAACCTACACCATTGCACTCTACAATGGCATAGGTAGGATTTTTTTCTACAAGCTTCCCTTTTAAATGGGTAATCATGATTTATTGATTTTGTGCATCAATTACTGCCACTGCAGTAATATTTACAATTTCTTCTACACTTGCTCCTAATTGAACCACATGTGCTGGTTTATTTAAGCCCATTAACACAGGTCCTATAGAAGTTGTGTCTGCCAACTCCTTAATCATTTTGTAAGAAATGTTTGCGGCATCTAAACTAGGAAAAATAAATGTATTGGTATCTCTTCCGTTTAAATCAGAAAAAGAAAATTGCTTGTCTAACAATTGACTATTTAGAGCAAAATCTGCTTGAATAGGTCCGTCCACATTTAAGTCTGGTCGTCTATTCTTTAAAACTTCAACTGCTTTGTTTACGTTTGCTACTCCTTTAGAGTTAACACCTCCAAAATTGGTATAAGACAGCATAGCAATGTTCGGCTCTATAGCAAAAATTTTAGCCATTCCACTCGCCATTTCTGCAATATCTGCCAGAGTTTCTGCACTCGGATCAATATTTACAGTAGTATCTGTAAAAATTAATGGTCCTTTAGAAGTTAACATAATGTTGGCTCCTGCAATTCTAGAAATTTCTGGTCTTTTTCCAATCGTTTCAAAAATAGGTTTTACGGTATCTGGATAACTTCTAGAATATCCTGAGACCATCGCATCGGCATCTCCTTGGTCTACCATCATCGCTGCAAAATAATTACGATTAATCATTTGCTTTTGAGCATCCAACAAACGAATTCCTTTACGTTGACGTTTTACCCAAAATTTCTCTGCATATTCTTCTACTTTTCCTTGACAATCTTGGCACTTAGGGTCTATAATTTCTACCTCGGTATCAAAACCAATTTCTTCTTTTAATTTTTCAATTAAATCTACATTTCCTAAAAGAATAGGTTTGGCAATACCATCATCACTTACTATTTGTGCTGCTTTTAACACGTTTAAATGTTCTGCTTCTGGAAATACAACACGCTTGGGTGCTTTTTGTGAACGGGTCACCAACATGCGTTCGAACTTACTTCCTGAACCTGAACGTTCCATTAATTGTTGTACATATGCATCCCAATCTTTAATAGGTTGTTTGGCAATTCCGCTATCCATAGCTGCTTTTGCAATGGCTGGTGGCAGCTCATAAATCAATCTTGGATCAAAAGGTTTTGGAATGATATATTCTCTACCGTATTGTAAGTTCTTTTCTCCGTAGACAATGTTTACTTGCTCAGGCACATTTTTCTTAGCCATATCTGCCAAAGCATGTACGGCAGCCATTTTCATTTCTTCATTAATTCCGGTAGCTCTTACATCCAAAGCTCCTCTAAAAATAAATGGAAAGCCTAATACATTGTTTACTTGATTTGGATAATCGGAACGACCTGTAGCCATAATTACATCTTCTCGTGTAGCCACGGCAACATCGTAATCAATTTCTGGTGTTGGATTGGCCATGGCAAACACAATAGGGTTCGGTGCCATGGTTTTTAACATTTCAGGAGTTAAAGCTCCTGCTACAGACAACCCTATAAATACATCTGCTCCGCTAATCGCTTCTGCTAAAGTGGTTAATTCTGTAGCTACTGCGAATTCTTGTTTTTGTGCATTTAAATTGGTACGTTTTGTAGTAATAACTCCTTTGCTATCGCACATTAAAATATTCTCTGGAGCAACTCCTAAAGCTTTATATAATCTTGTACAAGAAATAGCTGCGGCTCCTGCACCATTTACAACTACTTTAACTTCTGATATTTTTTTCCCTGTTAATTCCACCGCATTTTTAAGTGCTGCTGCAGAAATAATAGCGGTACCGTGTTGATCATCGTGCATTACAGGAATGTCTAATTCCTCTTTTAGCCTTCTTTCAATTTCAAAAGCTTCTGGAGCTTTAATATCCTCTAAATTAATTCCTCCGAAAGTAGGGGCAATCATTTTTACGGTTTCTATAAACTTGTCTACATCTTTGGTATCTACCTCGATATCAAAAACATCAATATCTGCAAAAATTTTAAACAACAAACCTTTTCCTTCCATCACAGGTTTTCCTGCCAAAGCACCAATATCTCCTAAACCTAAAACGGCTGTTCCATTAGATATTACAGCTACTAAATTTCCTTTAGAAGTGTATTTATATGCATCTTCTGCATTTTTCTCTATCGCTAAACATGGAGTTGCCACTCCTGGAGAATAAGCCAACGCTAAATCTCTTTGTGTTGCATATTTTTTAGTAGGAACTACTTTTATTTTACCTGGTTGCGGTTTTTCGTGATATTCTAAAGCTTCTAGCTCTTTTTTTGTATAACTCATTGGTAGTAATTGATTAAAGCAAAGATACTATTTGTATGCTGCTGATAAAATTATTTTTTTAAACGATTTAAAATTATTCTACTACTGTCGAAAAAAAACTAAAAATCTTTTATTTAATGGTAACTAATTGCTTAAATGCAGAAAAAAAGAACAATATTAAATACGATTGATATAAAATCCAAAACCAAATGTTTTTAAGATTTATTTGAAATTCTTGTAATGGAGCTGTTAAAATGTTTCCCTGATTTGTTTTCCAAATAGCAAACCCCAATTTAAAAAACACCAATACACAAATAACATTTACAGCAACAAAAAGTAATTTTTTAGACAACACACCTTCTAAACCAAACACAAAAGTAAAGTAAAAGCTAGAAATTCTAAATAAAATATACAAAGGTAAAATCCAAAGAAAATTTGGAAACCAAAATATGGTTTTAAAAAAATCTAACTCCGAGAATATTAACAAACTTATCAGTGCTAAAATTGCTGCGATACCACTATGCTTCATCTGTTAAGTAATTTGAGAGAGTTGTCATCATTTTTTGGGTAGCTCCTAAATTTTGAGATACGTAGGTTTTTGTTATGTTAGACTTCTCTAATCGTAATTTCTCATCTTTGTAAAAGGAATTTAACAACATTGCTAAGTTTTTAGTATTATCAGCACTCAAACACCCACCTAACGACACCAAATCTTTCACTTCTTTAAACTTTTTAAAATTAGGACCTATAACAATAGGCAATCCATAAGTTGCTGCTTCTAATGTATTATGCACACCACTTTTAGTATAGCCTCCTCCTATATAAGCTACATCTGCATACGCATATATTTTAGCTAAGACACCTATGGTATCTACAATAAACACGTCATAATTTTTCAATTCCTTACCTGTCATTTCAGAAAACAGTACTACTTTTTTAGTAATGCTATTCTTTAACTTATCAATTCCTTTTTGTTGAATATTGTGTGGAGCAATTACAAACTTTTCTTTTGCGTGTGTACTGGTATTTATATAGGCTACTAGCTTTGTTTCGTCTTCTTCCCACGTACTTCCTGCTACTAACAAATAACTATCATCTTTAAATTCGTTTACAAAAGAAAGCTGCTCGTTTAACTCTACCAATTTTTGAACACGATCAAAACGAGTATCTCCAGCAATAGAAACATTGTTAAAACAAATATTATTTAACAATTCTTTAGAAGTTTTATCCTGCACAAAAAAGTGAGTGAAGGTTGTTAATTTTTTTCGAATCCAAAAACCATAGGGTTTAAAAAACGCTTGATTTTGACTAAAAATACCCGAAACTAAAAATGTAGGAATTTTATTTGATTGTAATGTTGTTAAATAGTTAGGCCAAAACTCATACTTAATAAAAATAGCCATACTAGGATTCACTAATTTTATAAACTTATTGGCATTAAACATCGTATCCATAGGCAAATAACAAACAACATCTGCCAACTCATAATTTTTTCGTACTTCATAGCCCGAAGGCGAAAAAAAAGTAAGCATTATTTTAACCTGCGGATGTTTTGCTTTTATTTCTTCTATTAAAGGCCGTCCTTGTTCAAATTCTCCTAAAGAGGCTGCGTGTATCCAAACCACAACATCACTACTTTTTATCTTAGTTTTTAACGTTGTAAATACGTTTTTTCTACCCGACACGAACAATTGCAACTTAGAATTAAACAAAGCAGCTATTTTTATAAAAAACATTGTTCCATAAACGAATGCAGTATATATGAATCTCATAACCGCAAAACTAAAAAAATAACAGAGTGTTTACATCGCATTCATTTTTATTTTTTATTTTGGAATGTGTTTTGATATCCTTCTAAACAATATAAAACATCATACGATGAAATATTTTATTTTTTTAATGGGTTTACTCGCTTTTGTTTCAGAGGCACAAACCACAAAGACCTATAAAGATGGAGAGCTACTAAAATTTAGAATTCACTACGGAATTGTAAATGCCGGCTATGCAAGTCTAGAAATAAAAGATAAGTTCATAAATAATCAACCTCATGAACATGTTATTGGAAAAGGATGGACTTCTGGAATGTTAAAATGGGTATTTCCTGTAAAAGACAATTACGAATCTTTTATTAATAAAAAAACAGGATTGCCAATAAGGGCCATTAGACAAGTACAAGAAGGGGGACATGGCAAAAATCTGGAGTTATTCTTTGAAAAAGACAGTGTATTAACCGTAAATCATAAACGAAATACACAAAAAAGGGTAGCTGCTAAAAATGTTCAAGACATGATTTCTGCTTTTTATTATTTACGTAACAACGTGCCTGATGACTTAAACATAAATGATGCTGTAGAAATTGATTTATTCTTTGATTATAAAAAATTCCCTTTTAAACTTATTAAGCTAAGAAAAGAAACACTAAAAACAAAGTTTGGTAAAATAGATTGTTTTGTGTTTAGACCTTTGGTACAATCGGGAAGAGTATTTAAAGCCAAAGAAAGTTTAAGTATTTGGATTACCGCAGATAAAAACAGAATTCCCGTTAGAATTCAAGCAGATTTAGCCGTGGGTTCTTTAAAAGCAGATATTGAAAGTTACAAGGGCTTGGCACATCCATTAACCACTAAATAATTCATAAAATAATTGTATTTTCGTGTGCTAAAATCAAACCCTTTCATCTCTTGATACGATTCCGTCTATTTTACGTATTTATACTTATACTTATTTCTTGTGGCTCAAACGAAAAAAATAAAGAGGAAGATGACACTAAAAAAGAGATCACTCAAAAAATTTCTAAACGCCTTTTTGGGTATTCGTTAGACGACTACAAAGTAGTGACCACCAAAGTTAAAAAAGGAGAAACATTTGGAATTATACTAGACAAACATCATGTTTTTACTCCTAAAATATACGAAATAGCCAATATTGTAAAACCTAAATTTGATGTTAGGAGGTTAAGAGCAGGAAAAGAATACACCATTTTAGCTAAAAAAGACTCTACAGAAAAAGCACAAGTATTTATATATCAGCACGATTTGGTAAATTATTCTATTGTAGATTTTAGAGATTCTATTTTTGTAAAACCTATTAAAAAGAAAGTAACTACGCAACTTAAAAAAGCAGCTGGAATTATTACAAGTTCACTATCTCAATCTTTAGATGAAAAACATGTAAGTCCTATTGTCGCTAATGAATTGTCTAATATTTATGCATGGACCATTGACTTTTTTAGACTTCAAAAAAACGATAAGTTTAAAGTTATTTACGAACAAAAATTTATTAACGATACCATTCCCGTAGGTATTGGCACGATTAAATCTGCGTATTTTGAACATGCGGGTAAACCTTTTTATGCCTTTAATTATATTCCCGATACTCTTACAGGTGTTGAAGAATATTTTGACGACCATGCCAAAAACTTAAGACGTGCTTTTTTAAAAGCTCCTTTAAAATTTAGTAGAATTTCATCACGATACAATTTAAAAAGAAGAATTGCTTTTTACGGACGCGTAAAACCACATTTAGGAACCGATTTTGCAGCTCCTGTAGGAAGTCCTATTATGAGTACGGCCAACGGACAGGTTATTGAATCTCGATACAAAGGAGCCAATGGAAATTATGTTAAAATAAGACACAACGCTACCTACACCACACAATACCTACACATGAAAAAAAGAAAGGTAAAAAAAGGAGATTACGTAAAACAAGGAGATGTAATTGGGTGGGTTGGAATGACAGGAAACACCTCTGGTCCACACGTTTGTTATCGTTTTTGGAAAAACGGTAGACAAGTAGATCCTTTAAAGCAAAGACTCCCTGCTGCAAAACCTATGAAAAAAGAAATACAACAAAAATACTTAACCCACATAGCTCCCATTAAAAAAGAATTAGACGCTATACCTTATTAATCCATTATAATTATGTCTTTACAAAACACAAATCCCACTAAAACCAAAGCTTGGGAACAATTAAGTGCACATTTTAACACTGCAAAAGATTTAGAATTAAAAGATTTATTTGCAAAAGACACTACACGTAGCAAACGTTTTACTATTGCCTTAGATAATTTAAAATTAGATTTTTCTAAAAATAAAATTTCTCAAGAAACTTTAGACCTTTTAGTAGGCTTAGCAAAAGAAACGGGATTAGAAAATGCTATAGAACAATATTTTGGAGGAGAAATTATTAATGCTACCGAAGGTAGAGCTGTACTACACACTGCATTAAGAAACAATAGTGGTGCTGCCGTTATTTCTGAAGAGATAGATGTAATGCCAGAAGTAAACCAAGCAAAAGAAAGCATTAAAGCATTTACAGAAAAAGTAATTTCTGGAAACTGGAAAGGATATACAGGTAAAGAAATTACAGACATTGTAAATATTGGTATTGGTGGATCGGATTTAGGACCTAACATGGTGGTAGACGCTTTACAATATTACAAAAACCATTTAACCACTCACTTTGTTTCTAACATCGATGGGGATCATGTTTCTGAGGTGATTAAAAAATTAAATCCTGAAACTACCTTATTTGTAATTGTTTCTAAAACTTTTACCACACAAGAAACCATCGGTAACGCATTAACCATAAAAGAATGGTTTTTACAAAAAGCTTCAAAAGAAGATGTAGCGAAACACTTTGTTGCTGTATCAACTAACTTAGAAGCTGTTGCAGACTTTGGAATTGCCTCTGAAAATGTTTTTCCAATGTGGAACTGGGTAGGAGGTCGTTTCTCTTTATGGTCTGCTGTAGGAATTTCTATTGCTTTGTCTGTTGGATACGAAAACTACGCAGCTTTATTAAATGGTGCTTACGAAATGGATACGCATTTTAAAACTGCCGATTTTGATAAAAACATACCTGTAGTATTGGCCTTATTAAGTATTTGGTACAATAACTTTTACGAAGCAGAAAGCGAAGCCGTTTTACCTTATACACAATACTTAAACACACTACCAGCCTACCTACAACAAGCCTTTATGGAAAGTAACGGAAAATCTGTAGATAGAGATGGAAACGATGTAGATTACCAAACAGGAACTATTATTTGGGGAGCTGCTGGAACCAATATGCAACATGCCTTTATGCAATTGGTACACCAAGGGACTAAATTAATTCCTTGTGATTTTATTGGGTTTGAAACTTCTTTATACGGAAAAGAAGACCATCATAAAAAATTAATGGCCAATTTCTACGGACAACAAGATGCTTTGTGTTTTGGTAAAACCAAAGAAGAAGTTTTAGCGAGTGGAGTTACTGCAGATGCTATAGAATTACCTTTTAAAGTATTTACAGGTAACCGACCTAGCAACTGTATTACCGCAGACAAATTAAGTCCTAATAGCTTAGGAAAAATTATTGCTATGTACGAACATAAAATATTTGTACAAGGTATTATTTGGAACATTTTTAGTTTTGACCAATTTGGTGTAGAACTAGGAAAAGAAATGGCAAAAAAACTTTTAAAATAAAAAGTTTTTCAATATTTTATAAAAGCCTAACATTCAGTTGTTAGGCTTTTTTCGGCATCTATATTGATACTTGAAAAATAATTAGGACACTATTTAAGACCGTTGCAAAAGCTAATCAAATTATACATTTAATTAATCTAAGGTTTATTTTTAGGTATTTTGAAAACTTACATCGAACTCTCATTATTCAATAACTATTTTTTTAGTAACAATTTGATTGTTTGTTTTGATTTTTATAAAGTAAACACCGTTGGTCAAATTATCAATAGTAATGGTTTTGTTGTTTTTGGTTGTAGCAACTGTGTATCCTATATTATTATAGATTCTAATTTCATCAACTTTGTATGCGGTGTTAATTTTTAATATTGGTTTTATTGATGAGACATATAACTCATCTTTGGTAATAATATTATCATCTAAACCTAAAGTAGTAAAGTCTATGTTATGTATTTCTCCATTAATAAATGCAGGAGTGCCATTATTAGCTAAATCATCTATAATATCAGTACTTTCTTTTAAATCTAATCGTATAGTACCTGTTGAATTTGCTGATATTTCAGTAACAGTCACGGTTACTTCTATTCCTGAAACCGCACTTACACTTGCAATATTTCCTGTTGCTGTACCAGTAGTTGTCAATTCAAAATCATCTATTGTAATATTGTTTGCATTTTCATTAAACCTAATGGTGTAATCAAGGGTGTCTGTATTTTCATCTGGTGTACCTGTTAATGCAATTGACTGTACTATTGGTGCGCTATTATCAATCAAAAAACGGTTTTCGTTGGCTCCCAATCTTTTTAAATTGGTTAGTGAATTTCCTGCGATGTCTGCAATGTCTTGATCTTCTGAAAACCTAATGACAATGTTTCCATTGAAACTTGATAAATTACCTCCAGAAAAAGTTACACGATACTTATTTCCACTTGTATTCGTCACATTTGTTGCGGTAGCAGTAGTTCCAGTTATGGTAAAGTCTGATGTGTTTACATTACGAACAGCTTCGTTAAAAGTTACATCCCATACAACAATATCTACATTGGTTTCTCTATTTATAGGGTTTTGACGAGTGATACTTGTAACACGTGGTGCTATATTGTCTATAACAAAACGGTTTTCGTTGACTCCTAATCTTGTTAAATTAGTTAGTGAATTTCCTGCAGTGTCTGCAATGTCTTGACCTCCCGAAAATCCAATGACAATGTTTCCATTGAAATTGGCCAAA
>CALHCC010000003.1 GCA_937930675.1 uncultured Flavobacteriaceae bacterium | reverse complement strand
TCAAAAAATTTAATCGGATAAACCCTTTTTTTAAATCTCAAAAAAAATTACATTTGTTTTGTTGTTGTAAGACTACAATATGTAGTTTTTAGGTTTTATTACCAATGGAAAGCTTCCCTATTATGGGTTGCTTTTTTTTTGTTTTACAACCAAGAGAAAAATGCAGTTCTGTATTCCCAAAAATCACGAATAAAATAATAAAAGAATACCAGGCCTACCGCAAATTTAATTCCCGTAGAAAAAAAGAAACCTAGCACAGAACCTAAAGAAGCTCTTAGAGCTGTTTTTACATCACTACTATTATGAATAAGTTCTCCTATTAAAGCTCCTAAAAACAAACCAACCAACATTCCAATAGGTGTAAAAACAAGCCCTACTAACAATCCAATGGTAGATCCCCAAACCCCATATTTACTCCCTCCAAATTTTTTAGTAGCCAAGGCAGGAATTATGTAATCCAACACAAAAACAGCAATAGCAACAGCTAGTGTCATCATTAAAAAATTCCAATCTGTAGGGATTTTTGTAGATATCTGTAACAACAACAATCCTAACCAACCTGTTGGAGGTCCAGGAACTACAGGTAAAAAAGAACCTAAAATTCCCCCAATAATAAATAAAAAACCAAAAATTAAAAGTAAATAATCCATCCTATTTTTCTTTGCGACCAATATACAGCAATCTTATTTAAAAAATGTATTTTTGAATCCATTCAGATCTTAATTTTAATGAACAAATTCTTGCTTTGCTTATGTATTTACAGTCTTTTCTCTTGTGAAAAGATTTGTAAGGTAACTACTGTTTTTTGCAAAGAAAACACGCAGCAAGAGCCAGAAAAAATAGATTTTACCTTGATAGACGTATTTCCTGCTTTTAAAGAATGCAACTCCAAACTAACGTATTCAGAAAGTAAAACATGTTTTGAAACCACGTTACATCAAAAAATAAGTGATAAAATTCAAGATTTACAATTGTCTAGTGAAAACCCAATAATAGATACGTTGCTCATTCGTTTTAGCATTTCTAAAAAAGGGAAATTTACATGTAAAAATATTAAACTCACCCCTCCACTAAACACTTCTTTTCCGTACCTAACAGAAGATATTCAAAGTATTGTAGAAAATTTAACCAAGGTATCTCCTGCTCAAAAAAGAGGCATTCCTGTAGTTTCTACATATACTATTCCTTTAGTGATTAAAACAGAATAGCCGTAACGCAACCTTTATTCTTATGAAATACCAAGCCATCAACCCTCAATTATTTATAGAAAATAGAATAAAGTTTACGCAAAAAATGCAAGCCAACTCTATTGCGTTTTTTAATGCTAACGATGTTTTTATAACGGGTGCAGATAGTACAATGCCCTTTGAACAGCAAAGAGATTTGTTTTATTTAAGCGGAATAGATCAAGAAGAATCTATATTGGTGTTATTCCCTGAGGCTAAGAATCCAAACCATCGAGAAATTTTATTTGTAAAAGAAACCAACGAATTGATTGCTATTTGGGAAGGAGAGAAACTAAGCAAGCAACAAGCTACGCAAGTATCCGGAATTACTACTGTTTACTGGTTACAGGAGTTTGAAACTATGATTACCCCACTTTTAAAAGAAGCTAAACGCATTTACTTTAACCAAAATGGACACAAAAGAGCAGATACCGAAATGGAATCTCGAGATGATCGTTTTGTAAAACAATTAAAAAAGAACTACCCAAATCATCAGTATATTTCGTCATTCCCTATTTTATTTGAACTTAGGGGTATTAAACACTCCGTAGAAATAGACATAATACAACAAGCATGTAACATCACTAAAAAAGGATTTCAACGTGTTTTAAGCTTTGTAAAACCCCATGTTTGGGAATATGAGATTGAAGCGGAATGGATTCATGAATTTATCCAAAATAAATCTAAAGGGTTTGCTTATACACCTATCATCGCATCGGGTTACAATGCTTGTGTTTTACACTACATACAAAACAACAAGCAATGCCAAGACGGTGATTTGTTATTAATGGATTGTGCTGCGGAATATGCCAATTATGCTAGTGATTTAACAAGAACAATTCCTGTAAACGGAAAATTTACCGCCAGACAAAAAGCAGTATATCAATCGGTGTTAAACGTAAAAAACAAAGCCACCGCTATTTTAAAAGAAGGTTTGTTATGGAAAGACTACAACCAAGCTGTTGGAGAGTGGATGACCGAAGAATTACTTAGTTTAAAGTTGTTAAACAAAGTAGATCTCCAACAGCAAACCCCAGAAAAGCCGGCCTATAAAAAATACTACATGCATGGTACCTCACATCACTTAGGGTTAGACACGCACGACTATGGAAATTATACGGATAAATTAAAAGCAAATATGGTAGTAACTGTAGAGCCTGGTATTTATATTCCTAAGGAGAAATTAGGCATCCGATTAGAAGACAACCTTGTGATTCAAAAAAACACAAGCCCCATCAATTTAATGGAACACATTCCTATTGAAATTGAAGAGATTGAAGACTTAATGAATCTGTAGGTATTTTATATATCGTTACCTCTACTATTTTTTCTAAAATTAGCAATCACTTTAACTTTTGTTGTGATTTGTATTTTTCATTATTTGTATAATCTCTTTTTTCAATTTAGGTAATTCACGTATAATTATTGTCCAAATAATTTCATCTGAGATACTATCATACTCGTGAGCAATTCTGTTTCTAGTTCCAATAATTTTCTGAGCATTATTAATTTCATAATTAGAATCTTTATGTTTGGTTATCCGATTAATAGCTTCTCCAATTATCTCAATATTTCTTTCAACAGCTTTTTTAGTTTTTAAATCTTTTTGGTATTCAAAAAAATCTTTTTTATCAGGAAGAAAATCAAATATTTCATCTACAGATTTAATAATATCTTCAAACCAAGCATTGATTCTATAATCCATAAATTAACGTTTTTGTACTATCCAGTTCTCTCTTAAAAAAACTGTTTTTAATTCCACGTTCTTCAATTAAATCAATCTGACGTTGAAATAATTGTTCTAGTCTTTCTTTAAATTGGAAATATAAATCAGCATACTTTAAAGGATCATTTTCTTCAAAATCTACAATAAAATCAATATCTGAATCTTCATTAAAATCGTCACGTGTTACCGATCCAAATGCAAAAAAGGTTTTTACCTTATACTGCTTGCATAACTTTTTAATTCGGTTAATATTTTTCTCAGATATTTTCATATCTCTAAAGTATAAAATTTATGAACTAAATTATTGAATCTAGTGAGTGTTTTTCACATTAACTACAATAAAAAACCCTTTTCAAAAGCCAATCTCTAGGCTAGTTTACAAAAATTACATCGGCATCCGCTACTTGCTGTTCACCTATTAGCACTTGATAGACTCTTACCAAAGCCAAAACATCTTGTTCGCAATAGTTTACAATACGTTTTAAATTATCTTCTTTGTAAAACACGTGTGCGACTTCACTGCCATCAATATCTCCTTTAGGACTTGGGACGTTTAAAA
>CALHCC010000002.1 GCA_937930675.1 uncultured Flavobacteriaceae bacterium | reverse complement strand
CTAACGCAAAAAAGCCTTACTATTAATTTAGTAAGGCTTTTTTTATATGAGTTTAATGTTAGGTTCGGCTTAAAAAACATATCAGCTCAAGTAAAATTCTATAAGAATTTATATCGAAAACCATGTTTTCTGTTTCAGAATTGTCTTTCCCGATATGATTTTCTATCGAAAGTCACTCGAAATGACAATTCTAAAAATTCGTACCCTTATACTAGAATTCACGTTATTTTTAGTTTCTCTTATTTTAAAGAAACTTTAAAACTACCCTTGTGTAATTTTCCATTTGCCAAAGTCACATACCAACCAAAAGCAGGAATTTCTAAACCACCTTTTGTCTTTTGAGCAACAGGACCTAAGTTTACAATCACCTCAGTTCCCGATGCAAATTTAGATTTCTGTAATTTAAAATCATCACTTAAATACTCATGGTTCGTTAATTCTGCAAAGAACGTTTCTCTGTTTACAGGACTTACCACCTCGTTAGCCATTTTAATCATTTCTTTCATTCCCTCAAACTCGTAAGGAGAAAAGAAAATAGTAGTTCCTATTCCATATAACATATTTCTTAAAGACTTTACTCTAAAATCTCCATTAATAGAAATTTGGTTATCTGGATCTTGAATTTTTCCAAAAACAGCTACCGCATCATGATATACTAAGTTAAATAAAGGAGCTCTCTGAGAAAACTGCCATAAATTAGAACCTAGATATGTCATCCCTTCAAACATATCAAAGTAAGGAATCCATTGTTGTTGTCCGTGCTCAGTACCATTCACTAAGTTTAAAGAGTCAATATACTCCGCTAAATTACGTAGCCCTGTATTATCCTCATCCGGATACGTAGCAAAAGAAATGTCTGTAATATCTGCCTCTAAACCTAAAGCATCTATTTCCTTGTGTAAGCTCTTTTTAGCCAACCCTACTTGTTTGTTCTGATCAACATTATCCCATCTACTTCCAGTTCTCTTTAATTTCCCTTGATCATCAACAGCAAACAAACCAGTATTAAACTCAGGGTCGTTTTCTAAAGTTGCAGAATACGCATGGTAAGAAGAATACAAATACCCATACTTTTTAGTTAAATCTACCGCTTCTTTTAAACCTTTTACCCCTCCTAAATTTTCGTTAATTGGCCAACAATTAGGAACAAAATTAGAGAATACTCCCCAAGCATGGAAAAATGCATTATCTACACCTAACTCGTCATGAGCCGTTTTAATAATGTTTGTTAAATCCTTAAATTTAAAAGCCATACCAGGCATTTCAACATAATGAGGATATCCACCATACAATCCCATATAAATAGCACCTTGTAACTTCTTTACATCCGGATCTCTTTTGGCTTTCTCTTCTAAGGACACAAAGTAACCTCTCTTTATAGCTTCTTTTCTATAAACCTTAGCCATTTCTACGTGCGTTCCACCAGGAATAAACTCATAAGAAATAATTCTCTTTTCGTTCTTTCTCTTTAAATTCCAAACAGGATCTAAAAATTCTATTCTTTTATAAGGAGACATTACCCCTTTTTTATTAAACAAGTACTGTCCGTTATTGTTTATGTTATAAAACATACTTGGCCTTGCAGATTCGTCTACAATTCCAATTACAGCAGATTTTTTATTGTAAGTACCCCACCATGGCATGGTTAAACCTATATTGTTATTAAACAAAGGTAATTTTCCTTTAGATCGTCCGTAGTACGTAGCATCATCCCACATACAAAACGCACCACCATTCATAGGAAATATATAAGACGGACAAATTAATCCTTGCTTTTGTGGTATTACAGCCGCACCTTTATCTACATCTGTTTCTAAACTAAAAGCCCTACTAGGATATCTTAGTTCTATTAAATTGTAATCTCCCTTTGTAACAGAAACAACTTCAACAGCCAATTTACCTGCTTTTTTCTCCAGTCTTAATTCTGTGTTAATCACAATTCCTTTAGCAACATCTCCATTTTTAAATACAGGATTAGAGAACGTAAGCACTATTTTACAATCATCCTCTTTACTAACAACTACCGATTTACTTAAAGATATATTTACATCTTCTCTTCCAGTTTTCTTGTTAATTGTTAAAATACCTGCAGAGTTATCCCAAGGATCAGATTTCCACAATTGACCTGATTTTTTTTCTAACACCGTAAAGTTTCCTGTTTTATCATCTACAGTCACCTTAATTTTAGAATTTTCTATAATTTTGGAATTACCTCCCACTCCTTGTGAAAAACCTAAAACTGCAAACAGTAAAAAGGCTAAAACAGAAATTTTAGTAGAAAATTTTACATTTTTTTTCATAAATACTTCTAATTATTTATCTTATTATTAAATATTTTATAGAACCCAAAGATACTCACTATTTAAAGTAGTAAAAAATAAATGTTAAAATAATGTTGAAATAAAGCCATCTATTGTAAAAATAGTACTGCTTTTAACAGGTGATAATTAAATATGTCATACAAAATCTATACTCCTCGTATTTAATCATAAACCATTTGAGCGTTCCCTTACAGGTCGGGCTATTCGCTATATCTTTTGCTATCTACAAGGTAAATTACTGTAAAACATCTCTTTATTTCAACAACATTTCTAATTTATTCACACACGTTCTCCAAAGCAAAAGGATGTCGCTGCTATCCCTAACGCATAGTATAATGGCATTACTAAACAGTCAACTAATTACAAAAAAATAAATTCATAAAATTCTAACAATACTAAAGTTCAAGACTTCTCTTTTAATGCAACTTATCATTTTCAAACCTTTAAAAAACTAACTAAAAAACAACACATTAGAAATTATACTTATAAGAAAAAGTTAATAAAAATCAGATTATTTTAAAATTAGTAGGACTAACACTTTTTACATCTAAAGTATTTTATTCACGTTTTAAATTTGCTTTTATCACAAAATAAATTCCTGCTAAAATTAAAGGAATACTTAACCACTGACCTGTATTTAACAACCATTCTTCTCTAGCATCAACTTGTGCTTTTTTAAAGAACTCTACCACAAATCTTACAGACCAAAGCAGGGTGAAAAATACACCAAAAATATAACCTAATTTTTGTTTCGCATTGGTTTTCCAAAACATATAATAAATAATAGCAAATACTATTAAATACCCTAAAGACTCATATAATTGAGTTGGATGTCTAGGAAAATCTTCTCTTAAGGCTTTAAAAATAAAACCATAGTTATTTCCTGTAGCATGCCCTACTATTTCAGAATTCATTAAATTCCCTAATCTTACAAATACACCACCACAAGCAATAGTTAAACTAACTCTGTCTAACAAATACAACAATGGTTTTTGTAATATTTTTTTAGCAAAGAAATACAAAGAAGTTATAATACCTATGGCTGCACCATGACTTGCCAATCCTGCAAAGCCTGTAAATCTAAATTCAGGCCTAAATTTAAAAGGCAGCAATATTTCTTCTGGATGTTGACTAAAATAAGTCCAATCGTAAAAAAAGACATGTCCTAATCTAGCCCCTAAAATGGTAGCAAACACCACCCACATTAACAACTTATCTAATTTTTCTAAAGCTATCTTTTCGTGATTAAAAATTTGCTTCATAATTTGGTATCCCAATGCAAATGCAATCACAAACATCAAACTATAAAATCGAAGGAATCCAAACAAAGCAATAGGCGGATCCCAAGTAATTGACAGTAAATTCATTTCTTAATTTTTATTTTGTTTATTAGGTACAGGATCATATCCACTCCCTCCCCACGGATGACAACTACCTATACGTTTTATAGCTAACCAACCACCTTTAATTAAACCATGTTCTTGCAATGCCTCTATACTATAACTAGAACAAGTAGGCTGATATCTACAGGTAGCAGGTGTAAATGGCGAAATAGCTCCTTGGTAAAAACGTATTAATAAGATAAACGGAAAGATGAGTATTTGTTTCAGTTTATCCATTATAATTTATTCTACTATAAACGTAGTTCCTTCTTTGTTATCTTTCAATTGTATTCCCAAAGCTTTTAATTCATCTCTAATATGATCTGACATTGCCCAATCTTTATTATCCCTAGCTTGTTTACGCATGTTTATTAACATGTTTACAACTCCTTCTAATTTGTCAGAACTTTGCTCAGTAGTTTCTGTTACCAAACCTAAAACATCGTATACAAAAGCGTGTAAAGTTTTTGTGAACAAATCCAAATCTATTTGTGTTAATGTTGCTTTACCATCTTTTAATAGGTTGATGTGTTTTACAGCTTCAAATAAATTAGCAATTAAGATAGGAGTGTTAAAATCATCATTCATCGCACTATAACAGTCATTTTCCCAATCTTGTACTAC
Source organism: uncultured Flavobacteriaceae bacterium (assembly GCA_937930675.1). GTDB lineage: Bacteria > Bacteroidota > Bacteroidia > Flavobacteriales > Flavobacteriaceae > Wenyingzhuangia. The sequence continues at coordinate 3,912 of CALHCC010000002.1, read as the reverse complement.
AAAACTTGATGTTTGACTCACTTGTACACTTTCTAAAGTTTTAAGAGCTTCTACCAACTTGTTATACCCTTTTTCAGAAGCTTCTAAAGCCTCTGATGAAAAATCTAAAATACTTCTGTAATGTGCCTGCATCATAAAAAAACGAACTACAGAAGGAGAAAACGGCTTAGATAACACTTTATTTTCTCCAGAAAATATTTCTCCTGGTAAGATATTATTTCTTGTAGATTTAGACATTTTTTGTCCGTTTAAAGTCAGCATGTTTGCATGCATCCAAAAATTTACAGGACTCTGACCATTACAAGCTTCTGCTTGAGCAATTTCACATTCGTGATGCGGAAACTTTAAATCCATTCCTCCACCATGAATATCAAACTTTTCTCCTAAATATTTTGTACTCATCGCAGTACATTCTAAATGCCAACCCGGAAAACCGACTCCCCATGGAGACGACCAACGCATAATATGTTGTGGACTTGCTTTTTTCCACAAGGCAAAATCTTGAGGATTCTTTTTTTCTGATTGTCCATCTAACAGACGTGTGTTGTGCACTGCATCTTCTATTTTTCTACCAGACAACACTCCGTATTCTTTGGTTTCATTATACTTTAAAACATCAAAATAAACTGATCCATTTATTTCATATGCCAAACCTTTAGCAACAATATCTTTAATAATTTCTATTTGCTCAATAATATGCCCAGTGGCTGTAGGCTCTATACTAGGTGGTAAATTATTTAACTTTTCTAAAATTCCATGAAAATCTAACGTGTAACGTTGTACCACTTCCATGGGTTCTATTTTTTCTATACGTGCTTTTTTAGCTATCTTATCTTCTCCTTCATCTGCATCGTCTTCCATATGACCTGCATCTGTAATATTTCTTACATAGCGTACTTTGTATTCCAAATGGTTTAAATAACGAAATACCATATCAAAACTCATAAATGTACGTACGTTTCCTAAATGTACATTGCTATACACTGTAGGTCCACACACATACATCCCAACGCTACCTTCTGTAACTGGTACAAATAGTTCTTTTGTTTTGGTTATTGAATTGTATATTTTTAAAGGCTGATTTTTAAATAAACTCATCGTATCTTTTGTTTTTTAAAAAACGTAAAGATAAACTTTCTATAGTTATTTACAGAAAACAAAAAGCCCAATTAAGAAATTCTTAATTGGGCTTTTAAAATGTATGAAAAGAAATTATTTTTTAACAATCTCTAACAATTCTACCTCAAATACTAAAGGCATGTAATTTTTAATAGGTCCATTTCCTCCTTGTGGTGCATTTGCTCCATAAGCTAATTCTTGAGGTACGTAAAATTTATACTTAGAACCCACAGACATTAACTGTACTCCTTCTGTCCATCCTTTAATTACTCTATTTAATGGGAATTCTGCAGGAGTACCTCTATCTACAGAACTATCAAATACTTCTCCTTTAGGAGTTGTTCCATGGTAGTGTACTTTTACGGTATCTGTAGCTGCTGGTTTATCTCCAGTTCCTTCTACCAATACTTCATACTGTAACCCGCTTGCAGTTACAACAATTCCTTCCTTCTTTTTATTTTCTTCTAAAAACGCTACTCCTTCTTTTTTAGCTACTTCTCCAACCTTTTCTGCTTGTTTTTTAGTGTAAGCAATTAAAACAGGTGTAATTTCTTTTTGAGCTAACAAGGTTTTAGAAGTATCAGATGCCTCTTTTAATGCTTGATTAAATATTGCTAAATCTAAATCTTTAAACTGCTCATCTATTCTATATTGAGTACTAATAAAAGCACCTAATGCGTAACTTACAGAATCGTTTTCTGTTGCTAATGATGTTGTTTTTGGTGCTTGTTGATTACAAGATGCCAATCCTGCAATTGCTAAACCTAAAGCTAATCCTTTAATAGTGTTCATTTTAATTATTTATTTTTAAAATTTTAATTTTTACAATAATAGGCGTATATCTACCTATTTTATTTTTATCTCCATAAAAACCATGGGCTACAAATGAAGTAAAAATAAATTTAATTTCCTCATCTTCTGTCATTAATTTAAGTCCCTCATCTATTCCTGTAATCTCATTTGACTTACCTACTACAGAAGTAACCTTTTTTTGACCATAAATTAATTCATCTTTTAAATTATATACCGTTTTTAGGTAAGTAACCTCAGTTCCCTTATCAATTTTTTGTTTGCTAACAGATGGTGTTACTACCGAATATACAAACCCATAAGAAGAGTTTTGATACATTAATAACGAATCTTTTTCTACATATTTTTGAATGATTTGTTCCTGAGCTTTATTTAAAGCTTTGTTAAATGCTATGGTCCTATCTTTTTTAGAAACATGGTTTCTATGGATTGGTCTTCTAGCAACAGGCTCGTTACATGCTAACAAAAGAATAGAAATAAAAAAAAGCCAACTATACCTCATACGATGTTAACAATTCTTGTTGATATTCTGGCACCAAACTCACAAATTTAGCTACTGTTTCTTCTAGAGAAAGTGTAGATCTGGCTCCAGCTGCATTGTCGTGTCCTCCTCCATCAAAATAAGTTCTTGCAAATTGATTTACCGAAAACTTCCCTTTAGATCTAAAAGAAATTTTAATAATTCCTTGATCTATATCTTCTATAAAAATGGCCGCTAAAACCACTCCTTTTAGAGAGAGTGCATAGTTTACCACCCCTTCGGTATCTCCTTTTTCGTAATTGTACTGTTTTAATTCTTTTTGTGTTAAGGTAATATAGGCTGTTTTACAGTCTTCAATCACCTTTAAATTCGTAAGCGATTTTCCTAACAATTGCAATCTGCTGTAAGAATTATTTCCAAAGGTTTGGTTGTGTATGTCCGAATTTTTAGCTCCTTTATCTATTAAATCGGCAATAATCCTATGCGTAGTACTGGTGGTAGATGGAAATCTAAAAGAGCCTGTATCTGTCATAATTCCTGTATAAATACTCGTCGCTATCTCTGTATCTAACTCCTCTAACAAGTCCATTGCTTCCATGTAATGGTATACCATTTGACATGTAGAACAAATAGAAGTATCCGAGTAGGTAACCATCGCAATGTCATCAGGCTGCTGATGATGATCTATCATAATAAAATCACCTTTAAAAGCTTCTAAACCTTTTTGCATGTCATCACCCACGCGGTGCAACGCGTTAAAATCTAATAAAAAAACAACATCTGCTTTGTCTAAGGCTTTTTTAGATTGTATGTTTTGCAAATCGTATCTATAAATTTCATCTGCTCCAGGTATCCAAGAAATAAAATCTGGAACTCCGTTAGGTAGTACTATTTGTACCTGATGTCCTAATTTTTTATACAATTTTGCCATAGCAGTGGTAGACCCCACAGCATCTCCATCAGGGTTTTTATGAGCGACAAACACGATGTTTTTAGGCTCTTTAAAATACGTTTTTAAAACGTTAATATCACTTTTATTCATATAACTGCTAAAATACAATTAAAAATGAGGTTCCAAAGCAGTAATGTTAATTCTGAAAAAAAACTATATTAGCATTTAAATCAAAACAATAAAACATGGCTAGTAAAAGAACACTTACAATGATTAAACCTGATGCGATTGCAGAAGGACATGTAGGAGCCATTATTCAAAAAATAACCAATTCTGGATTTAAAATAGTTGCATTAAAACTCACAAAATTAACTCCTGAAAGTGCAGCAGAATTTTACAAAATTCACCAAGGGAAATCTTTCTACGAAGAACTTGTAGATTTTATGGTAAGTGGACCGATTATAGCCGCTGTATTAGAGAAAAAAAATGCAGTAGACGATTTTAGAGCTTTAATTGGTGCTACTGTGGATGCTGCAGAAGGAACCATTCGTAACTTATTTGCGAGTTCTGTTACTAAAAATGCCATTCATGGATCTGACAGCGATGAAAA
>CALHCC010000001.1 GCA_937930675.1 uncultured Flavobacteriaceae bacterium | reverse complement strand
AATAAAAAATACTTAAGAGCTGGTTTTTAACACATAAAAAAGTGTATTTATATAATTAAGCTTTTGAAGTAGATATGTTTTAATGGTTAAAAACGAATTGTTTTATTAAAGTTTAAGAATATGTTTAGCTCTTTGATTAGCTTTTTAGAATAAGTTGAAAATAATGATATTTAGTGGAGAGTTTTTTAGTAGCTATATTTTTAAATATCCGTAATTTATCAAATATGAAAAAAGAAGGTGAATTTAGAATAAAATATGTAGTGTGAATATTATTAGTCTTACAGCAAGTTTTGATAAGGAAAAAGCCGTGTGATTTGTTTTAAAACTAAACGAATAAGGTTAGAGTTACGTATAAATGTAATCATACCGAACAGTATTGGATTAAAAGAAGATTGAGTCATCAATGTAAAAGGTAAACGAATCGTATCTGTTTAAAAAGTGGAACAATTTTGTAAAATTTCAATCTTCTTTTTTGGTTACAAAACCATTTTCTTTATAAAAACTATTAGATTAAGATCAATCAGAACAAATCAATGAAACTATAAAATAATTATTAGATGGAAATAGTATAATGTTTTTCAGATAAAAGTACTTTCTAGGTTAATATAGATATGATAAAAATCTAATAAAGAGACTTAATAATGAGACATGTTACCAATAATAAAGCTTATGTGATGGCTGATAAATGGACAGGATATATTCCGTTAAAACAAGACTATCCTAACCTAAAACAAGTACTATCAGAAAAGGGACAAAACTTTAAAATGCTGCACCTACAAATCAGAAACTTTAAGAATTGACTCAGAAGAACACATTCTTATTGAATAAGGAATATATGCAAAAATATATCAATGAGTACTTCTTCAGATTCAATCGAAGAAATCATCGACAGAGTATTTTTGATAAAATTTTTGAAATATGGATCTTAGCGAAACCTATTAAAATCAAGTAAATTGGTCTATTCGAGATTTAAATGGGGAACTCTATTTAGATATGAACTTAATCTAAGATACTTTGAAGAAAAATTATTCGATGGGCTCGTAATTGCTAGTATCACTAGAATACAATATAAACGAATATTTATGTTTTTTTTACTGCAAGTTTCTATTCCTAATTATAAAGGCTAATTTTTTCTTACTTTATTATGTTTCAGAGACTATGTTTAAAAAGTGATATTATTTTTAGTACTTAACAAGATTGTTATAGGTGAGGAGAATATTAAAGTTGGTTTAAATTATATATAAATCAGTTGACTTCGACCTAATTGATTTGACAGAAGAGAGAAATTAAGACATAAAAAAAGCCTAACTAAATTATATAGTTAGGCTTTTTTTACAAGAGTTAAAAAGACTTAGTCATTGTAAACACCAATACCGTGTTCAGCTTTATCTAAACCTTCAATTTCTTCTTTTTCAGAAACTCTAAGACCAACAGTAGCTTTTAAGATTGAGAATACAATAAATGCTGTTGCTAAAGCCCATCCAGCATATGCTAATGCACCAATAACTTGAACTCCTAATAAAGAAGCTCCACCACCATTAATTAATCCTCCTTCTGTAGCAAAAACACCTACTAAAATTGTTCCTAATGTACCACAAACACCGTGTACAGAAACAGCTCCTACAGGATCATCAATTTTTAATTTTTCATCAATAAAGGTAATTGCAATTACAACTAATACACCTCCTATAACACCCATAATAGCTGCAGAACCTGCAGATACATTGGCACATCCAGCAGTAATAGTTACCAATCCTGCTAAAGCACCGTTTAAAGTCATAGAAATATCTGGTTGTCCGTAACGTAACCAAGTATAAAATAAAGCAGCAGCAGCACCTGCAGCAGCAGCTAAATTTGTGTTGATTAAAATGTTACCTACAGCAATTACATCTTCTTCAGAACCAAAAGCTAATTGAGAACCTCCGTTAAATCCGAACCATCCTAACCATAAGATTAAAACTCCTAATGCCCCAAATACAATGTTATGTCCTGGTATTGCTTGAGAAATACCATCTTTGTATTTTCCAATTCTTGGTCCTACTAACATTGCTCCAATTAAAGCTGCCCATCCACCAACAGAGTGTACAATTGCAGATCCAGCAAAATCAATAAATCCTAATTTTGTTAACCATCCATCACCTTGCCATTGCCAGTGTCCTGAAATAGGGTAAATTACTACAGTAACAATAAAAGAGAAAATAATGTATGTTGTAAATTTAGTTCTTCCTGCTACTGCTCCAGAAACAATAGTTGCAGCGGTTGCAGCAAAAACTGTTTGAAAAAATAAGTTATACATATCTGCACCTTCGCTGTAGAATAAAGAAGGTGTCCCAATAAAACCTCCAATAGATTCACCATACATTACTGTATATCCAATTGCCCAAAAACCAATAGATCCAACAATTAAATCCATTAAGTTTTTCATGATAATATTTCCTGCGTTTTTAGAACGCGTAAATCCTACTTCTACTAGGGTAAAACCAGCTTGCATAAAGAATACTAAGATTCCTGATATAATGATCCACAGAGCTCCCATAATTGCACTTGTATCCATAATTTATATATTTTTAAAGTTTAGTTTGTTTTTATTTTAATGTTTCTCCTCCTTTTTCTCCTGTACGGATACGGTATGTTTCTAAGATATCAGAAACAAATATTTTACCATCTCCTACTTCTCCTGTAGAGGCAGTTTTTAATAAAGTATCTAAGGTAATTTGTTCAAAATCATCATTTACAATGATAGATAAGTGACGTCTTTGGATGTCGTTAGTACTAAAAGATACCCCACGGTATACTTTTCCTACTTTTTCGTTTCCTAATCCAGTTACATCCCAGTAAGAGAAAAAGTTAACGCCTACTTCGTGTAAAGCTTCTTTTACTTCAGAAAATTTAGATTTTCTGATGATTGCTTCGATTTTTTTCATAATTGAAAGTTTAAATTTAGGTTGAATATATTTTGTTATCTGGCAAAACTCACGTCTTGCCAGATGATTTTTTAAACTTTTCTATGAACTAGAAAGAGTATACTGCAGCAATTGTTAAAGCAACATCGTTGTCTCCAGATAAAGAAAGATCTTCTTCATCGTAACGTACTTCAGCAATTGTTTTTAAGTTTTCTGTTAAAGAATAATTTCCAGTTAATGTTGCTGCAAATAATCCAGAACCGTCTACAGAAGTATCATCAAAATATTCAGGACGTAATCCTAAAGAGAATTTTTCGTTTACAGCAGCTTCTAAATACAAAGCAGCTCCACCATATACATCATCTTGGTATGCAGCGTTAATTCCTAGATAAAAAGATTCAGTAATATCAAATCCTCCTGTAAAGTCAATTAAAATTTCGTCATCTGTAGTTCCATCAACAGAACCATAAATTACATTTAAAAATTGTCCTTTATATCCTACTTGACCACCAAATTGTACTTTGTTAGTTGAGTTTGTTCCAAGATCTATTGTATGAGGGTTTGTTACTGCTACCATGAAAGATAAGTCTTCAGAAGCAGCATAGTCTAATTTACCTCCTGTATGAGAAAAAGGTCCTGCATTAAATAAGTGAGAAACAGAATAGTTAAAGTTGCTTACTGGAGAGATAACTTCGTATCCATAAAAGGTATTAAATTGTCCAGCAGTTACTGTTAATTTTTCAGTAATGTTGTAGTAAGCATATAACTGGTTAATTGCACCAGCAACACTACCATTTCTATATACATTTGCAGCATTAGCTCTAGGTCCAAAAGATAAATCTGCTACAAAACCAGATTTTCCTTGTGCATAAGAAAAAACAGTGTTAGCCATACCTATACCAAATCCGCTAGCAGGTACATCAGATAGAATTCCTGTAGAACCACCACTTTCGCTGTTAAATGTTCCATAAGTATCTACAGAACCAGACAAGGTTAATTTTCCGTCTTGTGCAAAAGTTAACATTCCTGTTAACATCATTGCTGATAAAATAATTTTTTTCATGATAAAGTTTTTATTTTTTTTAAGTTTTATCTAACAACAAAGCTACGTATAAATACGTATTTAACCATAAAAAACTCTCTGCTTTTTCGCAGTTCAATACATAAAGCCTTTATTTATCAGTAAGTAAAAGCAAAAAAAAGTAATAAAGCTCTTGTTTTTTAGTATTGTTGTCTATACATTTGTTGTAGTTACAAATATAAAAACTGTCTATAATTGCAAAATATTTATAATAAAACTGTTGTTCAACTCATCATAAAAGGAAATTTAGTGGTAGAACAACTGAATGTTTTTTTTAAAACCTATGATTTAACGGTACAGCAATACAATATTTTAAGAATTCTTAGAGGGCAAGACGGATTGCCTATTAATTTGTTTGCGTTACAAGAACATATGATTCATAAAATGAGTAATACAACCAGATTGGTAGAAAAACTAAGAAAGAAGGAATTGCTAGAACGTAACGTGTGTAAAGATAATAGACGTAAGGTAGAAATAAGTATTACGGACAAAGGATTGGGTTTGTTGGCAGGGATAGATCAATCGTTAATGAATTGTGAAAAAAAGATTGTAGGGAAATTAACTAAAGAAGAATTAACAAACCTCTTACTATTATTAGAAAAATTAAATTAATTATAGAGTATAACCACCAAAATAAATAAACAATGAACATTACAAAATTAAAAACAAGAACCTTAGCTTTTGTAGCTATTTGTACATTATCTTTTACAGCCTTTGCAGGAAAAAAACCTATCGATGTAAAAAAGAGCAATATTGCTTGGGTTGGTAAAAAAGTAACAGGAAAACACAACGGTACCATCAGTTTTAAGTCGGGTAACGTAAGTTTAAAAGATGGTAATGTAACCGGAGGTACTTTTGTGGTAGATATGAACACCATTAATACCACAGATTTATCTGGAGATTATAAAAATAAATTAGACGGTCATTTAAAGTCTGCTGATTTTTTTGGAGTAGAAGCCTATCCAGAAGCAATTTTTGTAATTACTAGTGTTGAAGGGAATACCGTAAAAGGAGATTTAACCATTAAAGGGCATACAGAAAAAAGTGTATTTACGTTAATTAAAAAAGGAAATACCATTTCTGGAGACATAGAAGTGGACAGAACAAAGTTTGGAATTAAATATGGTTCTAAATCGTTTTTTGATAATTTAAAGGACAAAGCCATTAAAGATATTTTTGAATTGTCTGTGACTATTGTTTTTTAAAGGAAACGCATAAGTATTTAAACTTTTTAAAGGTTTGGTAGTAATTTACTATCAAACCTTTTTTTATTTATCATATTTAAACTGATTCATCTTTCTTAAATTTGCAAGAAAATCAAAACTAGTATAGATGTCTAAATTTGAATTGAGGTTACCAAAAATGGGAGAGAGCGTAGCAGAAGCTACCATTACTACTTGGCTTAAAGAAGTTGGAGATACTATTGAATTAGACGACTCTGTAGTAGAAATAGCGACAGATAAAGTGGATTCGGACGTACCTAGTGATGTTTCGGGAGTTTTACTAGAACAGAATTTTAAAGAAGGAGAAGTTGTTAAAGTAGGGGAAGTATTGGCTGTTATAGAGACCAATGCCGATGTTGCCGATGCAGCTTTAGTAATAGATAAAGATGAAATAGAACCAATTTCTACCGTTGATAAGGATGCTGTATTACAAGTTACAGCAGATGTAGAGAATGCGATAGAAAAAGTTTCTGCTACAAAACAAAAAGTGATTGTAAATACAGATGGTAATTTTTATTCGCCATTGGTAAAAAAAATAGCAGAGACAGAGAATATTACACAACAGGAGTTGGATACTCTTAAAGGTTCAGGTTTAGAAGGAAGAGTAACAAAAGAAGATATATTAGCATATGTTGCTGCTAAAAAAACAAAAAAAGAAACAGATACCAAAGTAGCAAGCAAAACAGAGCTTAAACAAGAAAAAACACGTAGTATTTCTATAAAAGAAACACCTATTTCTTTAGAGTTGACAGAGGAGGATGAATTGATTACGTTGTCTAGAATGGGGAAGTTGATATCGGATCATATGCTACATTCTCAGCAAAAATCAGCTCATGTACAATCTTTTATAGAAGTAGATGTCACAAATATTGTGAATTGGAGAACCAAGGTAAAAGATCGTTTTTTTAAAAGAGAACATCAAAAGTTAACGTATACACCTATTTTTATGATGGCGGTAGCACAAGCCATTAAAAAATATCCATTGGTAAACATTACGTACGATGGTGTAGATAAAGTAGTGTTAAAGAAAAACATAAATTTAGGAATGGCTTCTGCTTTACCAGATGGAAATTTAATAGTACCTGTGATTAAAAATGCAGAACATTTAAATTTGGTAGGGATGACAAAATCCGTAAACGATTTGGCAATGCGTTCCAAGTCCAATAGTTTAAAGCCCGAAGATGTTAAAGGAGGAACTTATACCGTAACAAATATAGGAGGTTTTGGATCTATATTTGGAACCCCAATTATCAATCAGCCTGAATGTGCTATATTGGCTTTGGGAGCGATTAGAAAAGTACCCGCAGTTATAGAAACTCCCGAAGGAGATTTTATAGGAATACGTCAAAAAATGTACATTTCTCATTCTTACGACCATCGCGTAATTAATGGAGCTTTAGGTGGTCTATTTATTAAAGAGATTAAAGATATTTTAGAAGCTTGGGATGTAAATGCTGAAATTTAAGATGAACATACTGTGTAATTAAAATTTAAAAAGCACTTTGAGATCTCTCAAAGTGCTTTTTTTTGATAAACTTAAAAATACAAAAATGAACTATAAAATTTTAGGAGAGCTTATGAAGCTGCGTGAAGACTTTCTAAATATCTTTCCCAAGTTTGGAAATGTGTAATTTCTTTGGCTTCTTTTATTGCATATTCTTCACATAAAAAAGACGTAACGGACTGTCCGTTTTCTAAAACAATTTTACCAAACGTTAAAGGAGCTCCTATTTTATTGATAAAACCTCCTAGTTTTGAAGTAGGTACTTTCCATATCTGTACTTCAATTTGGCCTCCTGCTTCTGTGGTTTTTATCATACCAGGCCGTATAGGGGTTAAATAATCTAGTGCAAAAAAACGATATTCTGGAGCTGTTAATATGGTAGCTTTATAAAAAGCACCAATTTCTAACAATTGATAGTTTAAGGAACCTCCTAATTTATGAGCTCCACATACGGCAAGTTCTGTATAAGAATTTTCAGTGTTTTTAGAGGTTAAGATTCCTTTTTGGTGCATGTCTTTTGCAATATTTAGTACATTTAAATCATGAAGAGCAGGAGCAAATAACGTAACCCCAAAAGGGAGATTCTTCTCGGTAATAGCTACTGGCAATGCAATTGCAGTAGCATCTAAAAGATTCATAAAATTGGTGTAATACCCTAAATTAGTATTTAATGTAATCGGATCTTTTAACACTTCTTTGATGGTATAAATACTACCCGCAGTAGGCATTACAAAAGCATCGTAAGATTGTGCGTATATATCAAACTGATGTTTAAAGGCTTGTAGTTGATAAGCAGCATCAAAATAAGATACTGCATTAGGTGTTTTACCGTTCAAAATAATTGTTGAGATGGTATCTAAAACTTCATTAGGGTTCTGATCGATAAAGTCTCCTACTGCATGATACCTTTCTGCTACCCAAGGTCCCTTGTACAAAAGCTCTGCGGCTTTAAGCATTGGAGAAAAGTCAATGGTTTTTAGTTGGTATCCCTTGTCTTTTAAAGAATGAATGCATTGATGATACGCATTTTCATAAGCAATATTTCCAAAGAATTTAAGATTTTTTTGTTCAGGGATAGCAATTACTACTTCTTTTTTAGGAATATGTTGATGATTTTTTCTATTGTAAATATCCTG